>NZ_JBQSWC010000035.1:0-58631 GCF_052376775.1 Halomonas sp. AOP43-A1-21
CTTATACCGCAGAAAACCCAGCCATCGGCTGGGTTTTTTGTTTGCGTGGAAGAAAAGGGTGGGGTCTCCCCAGGCGAGAGCACCGGAGCGCCGGCCCCCGGCAGCCCGGCGCGATCATCGTCAGGCACTTATTGTGAAAAATCCCCCGGGGCTCGCGCCTCGGGGGATTTTTTTGCATGCGGGAAAAAGGCGGTAAGGCACTCCTCAGCGTGTCGGATCAGCCGCCCACCCCAGCAGCGCTTTGCGCTGCATCGCCGGCTGAAGCCAGTTCCCACAACGCAGGGACAGGTCAATCCATAATCTACGATGTTATGGAACGCCTTCGTTCTAATGTGGGAGCTGGCTTCAGCCGGCGAAGGCACCGTCAGGTGCCCGGGATGGAAGAGGCCACCGTACCTGCTTGCTCCCACCCCAGCGGGGCGGGGCACCACATCACTGGCTAAAGCCGTCTCCTACAAAAAAGCCCTACCATACGTGTGCGATAGGGCTTTGTAGCTTTATGGCGAGAGGGCTAGCCGCAGAGCACTTCAAGTGCTTCCATCATGCTATCCATCTCATCATCGGTGCCAATAGTGATGCGCAAGAAGTTATTAAGCTCCTGCGTATTAAAGTGGCGCACCAGGATTCCACGTTCCCGCAGTCCAGCGAACAGCTGTGCCCCAGCAATCGTTGCGTGTTGTGTAAGGATGAAGTTGGCACTCGACGGCAGTACTTCAAAGCCGAGCGTTTCAAGGCGTTGGCGGGTGCGCTCGCGCGTGGCAATCACTTTTTCGCGGCATGCATCAAAGTGAGCCTGATCTTCAAGCGCGGCAATACCTACCAGGCTTGCCAAACTATCCACCGGGTAAGAGTTAAAAGAGTCCTTGACCCGCTGCAGGCCATCAATCAGCTCGGCTGAGCCTACGGCATAGCCCAAGCGCAAACCGGCCAGGCTACGCGATTTAGAAAAAGTACCGGTGACCAGCAAATTCGGGTAGCGGTCGATTAACGCAATGGCACTCTCTGCGCCAAAGTCAACATATGCTTCATCGACCAGCACAACGCGGTCCGTCACCCGCTTGAGCAACGCTTCTATGCTTTCTAGTGAGTGGGCATGCCCGGTAGGTGCGTTGGGGTTGGCAAAGATTACGCCACTGCGCTCTGACGCCGCCCCTAACGCTTCTATATCCACTTCCCACTGTGTATTCAGAGGGTGGGCGCGCAGCGCCACGTTATAGAGGTTGGCGTACACCGGGTAAAAACTATAGGTAATAGACGGGGTATCAAGCGGTGTGTCATGGCAAAAAAACGCTTGAAACGCCAGGGCCAGTACTTCATCTGAACCGTTGCCCACGAACACCTGCTGGCTTTCTACGCTAAACGTTTTGGCAAGCGAGGCGCGAAGTGCCGCCGATGTGGGGTCGGGATAGAGACGCAGATGGTCCGTTGCATAGTCGCGCAATGCCCGACCAACGCCCGGTGCCGGGGGGTAAGGATTTTCATTGGTATTGAGCTTGATAACACGCTCACGCGGCTGCTCCCCGGGTATATAAGGGGTTAACGCCTTAACAGCGGGACTCCAGTATTGGCTCATGCGGGTAACCTGATTATCCTAGGTATAATAGGCCATGGTCGCTTGATGCTCGCTCAAGCGCAAGCATTCAACTATGTTATTCAACTGCGTATTCAAATACGCATTCAGGTACGCATTCAACGATGACTAGGGGTGGGCGTCGCACCTTGTAACGGTTATGCTGTCATAATCGCGCGAAAGAAATGTATGACCAACACGATAAGGAGACACCCAATGCAATTCAGGAGTTTGCTAGCCGGTTCGGCTATGTTGGCATTGTTGGCAGGCTGTGCAACCGGCGGGCCTTCGGGCCAAGACGCTGATGCAGGCGTTAGCGCGTCCCAAGAGCAGTACAAGGGAACGCTGCCTTGCCGCAACTGCGATGGTATTGATCTAGACGTTACCATGGTAGGTCAAGAGATGAGTCCGGCTGAAGAGCGTACCTTTACACTGGACGCGACTTACCGTAACCATCCTCAAACACCGCCCCCAGAAAACTATGCCGGTAACTGGGAAGTATTAAACGGTACTCCGTCTGACCCGGACGCGACTGTTTATGAGCTTACCCCGAATGGTGATGGTCAGGTTTACTACTTCCAGCGTATCAATGAGCGCACGTTAGAGTTAATCGACCCAGAGCGTCGTCGCTTTGAAAATGGCGAAATGTTGCAGCTACAGCGTCAATAAGCTAGCAGTAACATCCTGAGGCGGCCATTGGCCGCCTTTTGCATTTTAGGGCCAGACAGCATTAACGATGATCTAACAGTAACGGGAGTATTAGCGCGGTGGCTAAAGCCAAAAGTGCCTTTGTATGTACCGAGTGCGGCGCGGAGTATCGCAAGTGGCAGGGCCAGTGCTCCAGTTGCAATGAATGGAATACGCTTAGTGAAATTCGTCTGGCTAGTGCGCGCCCCGGCAGCGGCAGTGCTGGATCTGGCCGAGCGGGCTACGCAGGTGACCTTTCCAAGGATGTGGTCGACCTAAGCAATGTCGATTTAAGTGAAGTGCCCCGGTTAAGCTCGACCTTCAACGAGTTCGATCGCGTATTAGGCGGCGGCTTGGTGCCCGGTTCAGCCGTGCTCTTGGGGGGTAACCCAGGGGCGGGTAAATCAACGCTGTTACTGCAAACCGCCTGTAAGCTTGCTCAAGAGCGGCGCATTATCTACGTCACGGGGGAAGAGTCACTGTCTCAGGTAGCCATGCGCGCTCACCGCTTGCAGCTGCCTACCAGCGGCTTAAAAATGCTTGCAGAAACCAGTGTAGAAACAATTCTTGCCGTAGCAGAACGTGAGAAGCCCGAAATACTGGTCATTGACTCTATTCAGACCATGCACCTTGAAGATATCAGCTCAGCGCCGGGTGGAGTCGCTCAGGTGCGCGAGTCCGCCGCCGCGCTTACCCGCTTTGCCAAGCAAACCAATACGGTACTGCTATTGGTTGGGCACGTAACCAAAGACGGCACGCTGGCAGGCCCCAAGGTGCTTGAGCACATGATCGATGCCTCGCTGTTATTGGAAGGCGGCGCGGATTCGCGATTCAGAACGCTGCGAGGCCAGAAAAACCGCTTTGGCGCAGTCAATGAACTGGGCGTTTTTGCGATGCTCGAACAAGGCCTGAAAGAGGTTAAAAACCCCAGCGCCATTTTCCTCTCGCGTCAGGAAGAGCAGGCGCCGGGTAGCTTGGTGATGGTGGTGTGGGAAGGCACCCGGCCCATTCTTGTGGAAGTGCAGGCCCTGGTGGATGAATCTGCCTTGGGCAACCCACGCCGTGTGGCAGTCGGGGTGGACCAAAACCGGCTTGCCATGCTGTTGGCCGTATTAAATCGCCATGGCGGTCTGTTTACCGGCGACCAGGATGTGTTTCTCAACGTAGTAGGCGGCGTGAAGGTTCTAGAAACCAGTGCGGATCTGGCGGTGCTGCTGGCCGTGGTCTCTAGCCTGCAAAACAAGGCATTGCCTAAGGAGCTGGTGGTATTTGGCGAAGTGGGGCTTTCCGGCGAGATACGCCCTGTACCCAGCGGGCAGGAGCGCATCGCTGAAGCGGCCAAACATGGCTTTCTGCGCGCTATCGTACCGCGGGCCAACGCACCGAAGCAGTCACCCAAGGGAATGGAAGTCATTGCGGTGGATAAGCTTAGCGACGCGCTAGAGGCGCTTTAAGTAGGCTACGCTATAAAGATTGTTATAAAAACATCGAGTGCCAAGGAGAGACACTATGAGTTCGATTCGCTTAACCCAATACAGTCACGGTGCTGGCTGTGGCTGCAAAATAGCCCCTGATGTACTTGACGGTATTCTCGCCAAGGCGGGGCCTGCGGCAGGGCATAAGCAGCTTATTGTGGGTAACCAGGGGCGAGAAGATGCCGCCGTTTACGATCTGGGCGATGGGCGGGGTATGATTGCCACTACTGACTTCTTTATGCCGATTGTCGATGACCCGTTTGATTTTGGGCGTATCGCCGCCACGAACGCCATCAGTGATATTTACGCCATGGGCGGTACGCCCGTTATGGCACTTAGCATTCTTGGCTGGCCGTTGGATAAGCTAAGCGCCGAAATTGCCGGTGATGTGGTTGCCGGTGCTCAGGGCGTTTGCCGTGAGCTGGGTGTGGCCTTGGCGGGCGGCCATTCGATCGATGCGCCAGAGCCTATCTTTGGCCTCGCGGTTAACGGGTTGATCGATCTGGACAAGCTCAAGCTCAATAGCCGTGCCAAGCCAGGGGACCTGCTGTTTCTGACCAAGCCGCTCGGCATTGGCTTGCTGACCACGGCTGAAAAGCAGGGGCTGCTGGAGGCAGGACATCACGGCTTAGCTCGGGAAACCATGCTTAAATCCAACCGTATCGGCATTAAGCTTGCCGATGTGAAAGGCCTCAACGCCATGACGGATGTCACCGGGTTTGGCTTGGCAGGACATTTGTCGGAAATATGCAGCGCCAGCAATGTCATGGCCCAGATCGACTTTCGCCGCTTGCCTCGCCTGGCCCAGGCAGAAGCCTACCGTCGTCAAGGTGCTGTTCCTGGCGGCACACGGCGCAATCGTGATGCATTGGGTAAAAGCTTACCTCATATGGATGAAGCCCACTGGCAGTGGCTTTGCGACCCTCAGACCTCAGGCGGCTTACTACTGAGTGTCGACCCCGCCTGGCAGGATGATATCGAGCGGATTGGCCGCGAGTTCGGCCTATCGCTTCAGTCGTTTGGCGTTATGAAAGCCCGCGAGGGCGAGGCCCTGATTGAGGTCGTGGGATAGTGCCTAAAATAGCACCTGAAACAGTTCTTAAGACGGTTCTTGAGACAGCGCTCGAAACAATACCTGCTTCACTACGTTTGATCAGCGAAGCGCGGCCTTTGATCGATGTGCGTGCCCCGGTAGAGTTTGCTCAAGGGGCACTGCCGGGCGCGGTAAATCTTCCCTTAATGGTCGATGAAGAGCGCCGCCAGGTGGGCATCGCTTATAAGCAGCAAGGCCAGAGTGCGGCCATTGCCCTGGGCGAGCAGTTGGTCAGTGGCGATATCAAACAGGCGCGTATCGCCGCCTGGCAGGCATATCTGACAGAGCGCCCGGACGCAGTCATTTATTGTTTTCGCGGCGGGCTACGCTCGCAAATTGCCCAGCAGTGGTTGAATGATGCGGGAATTGTCAGGCCGCGAATTGCCGGTGGCTGGAAAGCCATGCGTCAGGCACTTTGCCAGCGCGTAGACGCCGCCGCTGAGCAGCCCATGCTTGTGGTCGCAGGGTTAACCGGGTGTGCTAAAACCACGCTGATTAATCGCCTGGATAACGGCGTTGATCTTGAAGCCTATGCCAATCATAAAGGCTCTGCGTTTGGTCGCCAGCCTGAAGCACCTGCCACGCAGATAGATTTTGAGCATGCGCTCGCCGCACGGCTGTTAGCTCTGCCGGGTAATTTGATCATGGAAGATGAATCTCGCCTAATCGGCAACGCCAACATACCGCTCACCTTTTGGCATGCTATGCAGAAGGCGCCTCGTGTACGCATAGAAATGCCGCTTGATTGGCGCCTTGACCAGCTCCAACACGACTATATTATTCAGCTGGAAAAGGACTATGTCGCGCACTTTGGGCCTGCGCAAGGCTGGGAACTGATGCAGCGTCAGTTGGGCAATGCGTTAATTCGTTTGGGGAAACGCCTAGGCAATGCCCGCCTTCAGCGTTTACAACGCTTACAGGTTATGGCCTTTAAAGCCCATGAAGAAGGCAATCCGCAGGCTCACGAAGCGTGGCTTGCGCCACTGCTCACCGAATACTACGACCCGCTTTATCGCTATCACCTTGAAAAACAGCGTGCGACAGCGGCGCCGGATCTGCATATAGGGGATTGGGACAGCTGTTTGGAGGCCGCTAAGCAGTGGAGCGCCTAGCGGCTACGTTAGGATGTCATTAGAAAGCTTTGAGCCATTGCATCATGACGCGATCAAGCAGTGGTGCCAACTGGTGAAAGCGGGCTGTATCCTCAAGAATTTGGCTGTCTTCCTGGATAAAACGCTGGCCGGCAGGCGTCGTGGTAGTGCCCGATGATTCGCTGTCACCCAGCAGCTGGGTCACGCTGGCAAGCGTGACTTCCAAGTGGCACAGTAAGCCAATAACGCGACCGCTATCCCAGCTGAAACCCTGCAGCGGCGCCGCCGGGCTACCGCCCAACGGCAGGGCGCTTTCAGGCAGGCTAAACACATGGCGATGCCACATGAACGCCTCAAACTGCTCGGGTAAATCAAACGGGCTTTCCGGGGCCAGGGAGACAGTATGCCAGCCTCTTTCGGGATAGGTGCCTGGGGCCACGACCGCATCAAGCGCCTGAGCTACCCAAAGGGCGCCCAGGCCAATGCCCAGAAGCGGTTTCTGGCCATCCAGGTAGCGGTTAATCAGTTTATTCTCGGCTTTAAACCAGGCGGGCGGTTCGTTAAGAAACGCCTCCGGGCCATCTAATATAATCAGCGCATCGCTTTCTGCCGGACGTGGCGTCAGTTCGCCTGCGTAAAGATGAAAAACGCTGTAACTATGCCCCATACTGCTCAACCAGTCGGTTAAGCGGGCGGGGTCATGATCAGCGCTGTGCTGTAGCAGATGTATATGCATGGTAATCTCCTCGCCGACCGTCCACAGTAAAGGCTGTCTGTGTTTATAACAGCGCTGTTGCGACCATAACGTATTGCCCCCATTTCACCAATATCGCGCGTTAGGAAATCAGTATGGAGTCTAAACCCTTAGGTTTTTATCAGCAGTTACAGGTGCTTCCGCTAGCGGCCCAGCAAGCATTTATGGCTGCGCTGTGTGAGCGCTTACTGCCTAACTATGCCCTATATGAACAGACGACCGGTCAGGGCGATGGTCACACGCTGCGTACCGTACTTAACTTGGTGTGGGAGCGGTTGAGCGTACCCAATGCGAGCATTGATTTTGCCCGCCAGGCTGAAAAACTGGCCGAGTGCGAGCCGCCCGCAGAGGATGAAAGTTTTGGCGCCCGCCGTGCGCTGGATGCCGTCGTTTCCATCTCGGCGCTGCTGGACACCTTGCAGGGAGACTCGCCTGAGGCAGTGCTGGATGTCAGCCGTACCTCACGCGCCGGGGTGCGCGCTTTTATTGAGCTGACGGAAGGTGAAGAGGATGCCCAAAAACTTGCGCTGCTGATCCGTGATCATCCGTTAATGGAAGACGAAAACGATTTTCAAGACGCGGTATTGGAAGCGGTAAGTGAGCCGCTCAGCAAAGCCGCGCTTAAAGAGATTCGTCAGTTAGGGCGCAATAACGGCATCAGCAATCTGGGGCTAAGTCTGGACGAAGACGACGAGTAAAGCATGGCCTGCCTAAAAGCGCAGGCCTGCGGTTACCATCATGCCGGCAGTGCCGAATATGATTAAATCGGATTCAAACCGCTCCCACTGCACTCCAATACTCGGCAGCAGCACCGGGGCAGTTTCAAAGTGGTTGAGCGGGATTTTGTCCCGGTACTCGCCTTTGTAGCCATGCAGTAAGCCCCCGGTTAGCTTGGCTCTGATGTTAACCTCTTCCGAGAACTGCCACAGAGGAAATTCACGCCCTGCATACACGTACCAGGTGGGCTGCTCATAGGAGTTCTTAAACCGTCCTATTCCCGTCAGCCAGCGATCGGGATTATGTAGCTCAACGCTGATTAAATTCTGGTGATTGTTATGTTCGGGGTCCGGATTAAAATGGCGGGTATAGAGGCTGGTTTGGACAAGCGTATGGTCAAGCTCAAGGGTAGGCGGCCAGTCGGGTAGGGAGAAGGCTGAGGCAGAAGCGCTCAGCCAAAAACCGATTAGCCCTCCCAGGTATGGGAAGCAACGAGACATTTAAAACTCCTGAGAAGAGGGCTATGCAGTGAAAGCGGCCGCTATAGCCGCATTTCGATGCCGCGTTCCGCCATGTACCGCTTTGCTTCAGGAATCGTGTATTCACCGAAGTGAAAAATACTGGCCGCAAGAACCGCATCCGCGCCGCCTTTAAGCACGCCATCTACCAAGTGGTCCAGATTGCCCACGCCGCCGGAGGCAATGACCGGAACGCTTACCGCTTCTGAAATCGCGTGGGTCACGCCGAGATCAAAACCGATCTTGGTACCGTCGCGGTCCATGCTGGTTAACAGCAGTTCGCCCGCTCCCAGCTCGACCATTTTCTTGGCCCACTCCACCGCATCAAGCCCGGTTGCACGACGGCCGCCATGGGTGAAAATCTCCCAGCGCGGCGGCTCGCCTTCACCGGATACCCGCTTGGCATCAATCGCCACCACAATACACTGGCTGCCAAAGCGCTCCGCTGCTTCACGCACGAACTCAGGGTTAGTAACCGCTGCCGTGTTGATCGAGACTTTATCGGCCCCGGCATTGAGCATGGTGCGAATATCGTCACAGGTACGAATACCGCCACCTACGGTTAACGGAATAAACACTTCGCCGGCAATGCGTTCGACCATTTCCACTGTTGTGTCACGGTCTTCATGGCTTGCGGTAATATCCAGAAAGGTAATCTCATCGGCACCCTGCTGGTTATACCGCTGGGCAATTTCCACCGGGTCGCCTGCATCGCGAATGCCGACAAAGTTGACGCCTTTCACCACCCGCCCAGCGTCTACATCCAGGCAGGGGATAATACGCTTGGATAAACTCACGCGCCGCCTCCTGTTAGCTGATCGCTAAGGCGTTGTGCTTCAGCCACATCCAGGCTGCCTTCATAGATCGCCCGACCGGTAATCGCGCCTAAGATGCCGCTATCCGCAACACCGCACAGCGCTTTAATATCGTCTAGGTTAGTGACGCCGCCAGAGGCAATCACCGGCAGACCGCCTTCACGCGCCAGTTGAGCCGTCGCTTCGACGTTAACCCCTTGCATCATGCCGTCGCGAGCGATATCGGTGTACACGATGCTGGAAACGCCGTCATCGGCAAAGCGCTTGGCCAGATCCACTGCCTTCACGGTAGAGACTTCCGCCCAGCCGTCGGTGGCCACAAAGCCGTCTTTAGCGTCCAGCCCGACAATCACATGGCCGGGGAAGGCGCGGCACATCTCGCCCACAAACGCGGGTTCTTTAACGGCCTTGGTGCCAATGATCACGTAAGACACGCCTGCATTCAGGTAATGCTCGATGGTCTCGGCATTGCGGATGCCGCCGCCAATTTGAATAGGCAGGTTGGGATAGGCACGTGCTATAGCCGTGACGGCATCGCCATTCACCGGCTTGCCTTCAAAAGCGCCGTTCAGGTCGACCAGGTGAAGGCGGCGTGCACCGGCTTCTACCCAGCGGGCGGCCATTGCAACCGGGTCATCGCCGTAAGAGGTCGCATCGTCCATACGCCCTTGTTTCAACCGCACACATTGGCCGTCTTTGAGATCGATCGCAGGAATTACCAACATAAATAAACCTCTTAGGGCGTCCAGGTGACAAAGTTTTCGAGTAAGCGCAGGCCTGCTCGGGAGCTTTTTTCCGGGTGAAACTGTACGGCAAAGGTGGCATCACGGCCAATCGCCACGTGGGCGCCTACCTTGCCATAATGTGTGGTGCCAAATACCTGGGCATCGTCGGCAGCATTCACGTAGTAGCTGTGTACGAAGTAGAAGTGCTCGTTATTATCGATACCGGCCCACAGCGGGTGATCATGGTGCTGCTCAACCAGATTCCAGCCCATGTGGGGTACTTTCAGGCGCTGCTCGTGTTCGTCGCGCATGTCGGTGGGGAACTTATCAACGCTGCCTTTGAAAAAGCCCAGACAATCAACGCCGCCGTTCTCTTCACTGCGCTCCAGGAGCATTTGCTGGCCTACACAAATTCCCAGTAGAGGCTTTGCCTGACGCGTCAGCATATCATCAACCAGGCCTCGCAAATCGGTGCGTTCAAGCTCGCCTACGCAGTCGCGGATGGCGCCCTGGCCTGGCAATACCAAACGCGTGGCGCCTAAAATGCGCCGCGGATCGCGGGTAATAATGACGTTTTCATGGGTAACGTGTTCGAGCGCCTTCGCGACAGAATGTAGGTTTCCCATCCCGTAGTCGATTACAGCAATGGTCATGAAGCGCTCCTTAATCGAGTGAACGAACAGTTGCTTGCACTGTTGCCTATCCTACAGCGCGCCATTATAGGCTCCCTTTGGTGGAAGGCATCTGCCCCGCCATACGTGGGTCTTCGGCGACAGCCATACGCAGAGCACGCCCAAAGGCTTTAAAAATTGTTTCGGCCTGATGGTGAGCATTAAAGCCTTTAACGTTGTCGATATGCAGCGTTACGCGGGCATGGTTGACGAAGCCCTGGAAGAACTCCCAAAACAGCTGGGTATCCATGCGGCCTATCGTATCGCGAGTGAAGTCGACATTCATATAAAGACCGGGCCGACCTGAGAAATCAATCACCACGCGCGAGAGCGCTTCATCAAGCGGTACATATGCATGCCCATAACGATAAATGCCGCGCTTATCGCCAATCGCTTCGTTAAATGCCTGGCCTAATGTAATTCCCAGGTCTTCAACGGTATGGTGGTCATCAATATGCAAGTCGCCCGTCGCCTGGATATCAAGGTCTATCATCCCATGGCGCGCAACTTGATCAAGCATATGATCTAGAAAGGGAACGCCAGTTTCGCAGCGAAGATGGCCTTCGCCATCCAGATTGACGCTGACAGTAATCTGGGTTTCATTCGTATCACGGCTAACCGTGGCAATACGCGCTGCCATGTTGTATCTCCTGCGCTCTAGCGCATTCTGAGGGTAAGGCGATGGGCTACATTGTCTCACCACCGTATAATCAGGACGTAAATCTGTGGCAAAGCGACCATTATAGAGAATCGGTGCACTCATCCGCTACAATGCGCGAAAGGTAGCCGCCGTTTAGGGCATTAAAAACTGCAGCCTGTCTGCTTTGGCGAAGAGGAATTCACCATGCCGGTGACACTAGAGCACGTCGACTTGGCTCGTTGGGACGCCGATGAGCAAGTGCGCCTCGACCTGATACGCATTTATGAAGATGCGCCCAAAGAGCGGGTGCCTGCCCAAGACGTCCTGCCGTTTATTGAGCAGCATCTGAATGCTCACCATTTTTTTGCCTGTGCCCACTTTAATGATCATTTATTGGGGGCGGCGGCTATTCAAGAGGGTCCCGACCGGGCCTGGTGGCTCTCTGAGCTATGCGTTCGCAAAATCACCCGCCGCCGGGGCGTAGGCTCGCGGTTGATGGCACTGCTCGGAGAGCAGGCCAAGCAGGAAGAGCGTAAGCTGCGCATTGAAACCACGCACCTACCGCTGGCCGATCAGGTTCTGCTTTCCAAGCTTGGCTACCGCCCTGGCACCAATGCCGAAGGGCCAACATCAGGCAAGCCGCTAATTAGCAATTTTGTTGAGCTAGACCCACAAGGGAAAGGGTAATGAAACAGTTATTACGTATTTTGCTGGCTGCTGTCGGTATTCTCGGCATTGTGGCAGTGGCGGCGGTGGTCTATGTCACCACCTTTCTGGATCCCGAGGACTTCAAGCCGCGCCTGACATCGGTGGTGGAAGAACACACCGGGCTGCATCTGGCGCCTGAAGGGCCGATCACCTGGTCATTCTACCCGCGTATTGGGGTGAGCGTGGAGCAAGCCCGCGCTTGGCTGCCGGAGCAGTCTGAAGAGGACACCTCGTTTGCTGCCATCAATCGTGCTGAAGTCAGCGTTGCCTTTGCACCTCTGCTGCGCGGGGAAATTGCCATTGATGGCTTAACGCTGGATGGTATGCGCTTGAACCTGGAGCGAGACGCCGAAGGAGAAGGTAACTGGGAGCCCTTGCTTGAGCGTCTGGCTGAAAGCGGCGACGAAACGGCGGAAACGGTCCTGGCCCCGGCTAGTGCCGGGCCGCATGCCGATGCGGGCAGCCTATCGGTGGTGCTGAATATTGCCAGTGTCGAAGTCAGAAACGCCGATATCCGCTTCCGTGATGTCCAAAGCCAAGCGCTGTGGCGCCTTCAGTCGCTTAATGTTTCAGGCAGCAACGTCAATCCGGTAAGTCCTTTCCCGTTAAAGACCATGTTTACCTTAACCAAGCATAACCGCCTGGATGCCGAAGCGCTGGAGCGCCCACCTGAGCTAACCAGTGATATTGATCTTGAAACACGCATGCGTCTCCAGCTTGCTGAAGACCGCGTAGTGCTGGAAAACACCCGGCTAAACACCCAAACGCGTATGGGAGCAGAGGGTGAACCACAGCGGCTTAGCTTAAAAGCCGCTGAAATGATCGCCCGCATGGATGAGAAGCAGCTAAGTATTAGCGAAGGCGTTTTAGAGGCGGGTCTGCAGAATGCAGAAAAATGGCAAGGTAGCCTGGCGCTAGCGCTCGCCTTTGGCCTGGAAAGCAACTGGCAGGCGCAAACGGCGCAGCTGAAAGATTTTCAGCTCACCGGGCCTGACGGACTGCGCATGAGCGGCCACCTTAATGTTGAGCAGATGTTCGATGCGCCCGAGTACCGTGGGCAGATTACGGCCGCGCCCTTTACGCTACGTCCCTGGCTAACGCGTACAGGCATTGAGCTTAATACCACCAGCGAAGCCGCCCTTAGCGATATTGCCATGACCAGCCCCATTGAGGGCAATGCAGAGCAAGTGTCGTTATCCAGCCTGTCGTTGGTTGTCGACGACAGTACCTTTACGGGGCAGGTGTCGGCCGCTCTGGATGGCTCGCAGGTAGCGTTTGACCTGGAAGGTGATCAGCTTGACATCGACCGTTATCTTCCTGGTCCCACGACCGCCCAGCAGGCCAGCTCGGGCTTGCTACGCAAAGCGTTTGCTCAGAGCTCGAATACCTTGCTGCCTCAGGTTTGGTTGAGTGAACTGTCACTTAACGGCGATTTAAGCGTTGAATCCTTTTTAATGGGCGGCCTGACCTTTAACAATACCCGCCTGCAGCTGCGTGGTGAGGACGGTCTTCAAGAGCTAACGGCGTTTGAGTCCCAGTTCTATGGTGGAGAGCTTAATGCCACGGGGCAGCTGGATGCCCGTGAGCGAGTGATGGAGTGGGCGCTTGCCCCCACCGTTAACAACGTACAAATGGCGTCACTCATCGAAGCCATCAGCAACGATGAGGATCCTTCACCGCTAAGAGGGCGCCTGCATTTGGATGGTGAGCTGACCTCACGGGGTAACAGCCGTGAAGCGTTAACCAGCAACCTTAATGGGCAGCTCAATGCCCGCCTTAATGAGGGCGCTATTTTAGATATCAATATTTCTCAGCAGATGTGTGAGCTGGTCGCCCAGTTGGAAGGCGAAGGCACGCTGCGTGATTGGCATACCGACACGCGTTTTGAGCGCTTCGACGCGACGTTCCAGGTACGCAATGGCGTGGTAACCAGTGATAACCTGTTGATTAAGCTTCCGGGAATTGATGTGAACGGTGAGGGCGAGCTCGATTTCAACAGCCTGAACTTCGATACCCGTGCTAACGCGCGCTTGGTGGATACCGCTGACGCCGCATGTAAGGTGAATCCACGTTTGGAGCAGTTGCCGCTACCGGTACGCTGCGAAGGCCATCTTGGCGGTGCCACCAATGAGTGGTGCCGTTTCGACCGCTCTGCCTTTCAAACCGCTGTGGTTGACCTGCTGCGTAATGAAGCCGGTAATCGCGTAGCAGACGAGCTGGAAGAGCGTGTAGAAGGCTCTTTGGACAAAATAGATGAGCGCCTTGGCGAAGGTGCCGGTCAGGAACTTCGTGAAGGCATCCGTCGTCTATTTAACTGAGCATTCATGCAAGACACTCTGCGCCGGCCTCAATGCCGGCGCTTTTTTATTGCCCCATGATTAATTGGCACGCTGCGCCAAGTATTTTACGAACGCTCTATCGAAGGAAACCGCATGGCTGATATGCCCACTCCCAGGCTTACGGCAGAAGAGTTCTATCGTCGCCTGATCGCCTGGTTCGACGAGTATGGCCGTCATGATCTGCCCTGGCAGTCGCCCCGCAGCGCTTACCGCGTGTGGGTGTCAGAAATCATGCTCCAGCAAACCCAGGTAACGACGGTTATCCCTTATTTCGAACGCTTTATGGCGCGCTTCCCTACGCTTGAGTCGCTAGCGCTGGCCCCTCAGGACGAAGTGCTGCACTTATGGACAGGGCTTGGCTATTACGCTCGAGCTCGCAACCTACACAAGGCCGCTCAGTTGGCGCTGGAAGAGCACAGCGGCGAGCTGCCAACTACAAGTGTTGAAGCGCTCACCGCGTTGCCGGGCATTGGCCGCTCAACGGCGGGTGCGATAATTGCCCAAAGTACCGGCCAGCGAGCGGCGATTCTGGACGGCAACGTCAAACGCTCGCTAACGCGACTGCACGCTATCCCTGGCTGGCCTGGTAAGCCAGAGGTAGAGCGTAAGCTATGGACGCTTGCCGAATACTACACGCCGTCTAACCGCCTGGCGGACTTCACTCAGGCGATGATGGATTTTGGCGCCACGCTATGTAAGCGTAGCAAGCCTGACTGCAAGGTCTGCCCGTTTAATGATGTTTGTCTGGCATATGCCCAGGGCGAACCTCAGCGCTACCCGGAGTCCAAGCCTAAAAAAGCCCTGCCTACCCGCAGCACTATCATGCTGCTGCTACAGGATAGCCAAGGGCGGGTCTGGTTAGAGCAGCGCCCGCCTAGCGGATTATGGGGCGGCTTATGGAGCCTGCCGCAATTTGAAAAACACAGCGAGCTCAATGACTGGCTGGAGATGCATGCCGTATCGCCCAAGCGCCAACCCACCATGCCCAGTTTTCACCATACCTTTAGCCATTTTCGCCTTGAAATTACCCCTCAGCCGGTTTCGTGCGATAGGCTGAGCGAGGTACGTGAAAGCGGCGTATGGTATGACGTTGAAAATCCGCGTGAGCTGGGCTTGGCAGCCCCTGTAAAAGCGCTGCTTAGCCAACTAACGCCCTTTACGCTTAACTTAACGCCAGGACGCGTATAGGTGCCTGGGCCTGTAGATCACAACTCGATCAAGACCAATCCAATAAGGAGCATCCATGAGTAACACGGTTTTTTGCCGCAAGTACCAAAAAGAGCTGCCGGCTCTCCCGTTCCCGCCGCTACCCGGCAAGCAGGGCCAGGAGATTCAAGCAACCGTTTCCAAACAGGCCTGGGAAGAATGGCAGGCACTGCAGACTCGGCTGATCAATGAAAAGCATCTTAATATGCTCGACCCGGAAGCCCGTGCGTACCTGATGGAGCAAATGCAGCGCTTTCTGGATAACGAAACAACCGATCAGGCGGAAGGTTATGTGCCGCCTACGCAAGCGTAAACGAACACTCAGGCTGGCAGAAAACGCAGGAATTACGGGCGTTTCAGCCCTGCGCCGTTAGTCGTAAAGTTAGCCTAAGCGACGGTTAGAAAAGAAAGTTTCACAAAGGTGTTGACGAAAAGCTGAATTTTTAGTTTAATACGCACCGTTGGCAAGGGCCAGATAGCTCAGTTGGTAGAGCAGGGGATTGAAAATCCCCGTGTCGGCGGTTCGATTCCGTCTCTGGCCACCAAACGTTGGGGTATCGCCAAGTGGTAAGGCACCGCTTTTTGGTAGCGGTATTCCCAGGTTCGAATCCTGGTACCCCAGCCATTGCCAACAAGATTTCTTGTTGACTGATTAGCTTAACCGCAACCCAGTCATTTTCTCAAGAAAATGTGAAGCGCCGACATAGCTCAGTTGGTAGAGCAACTGACTTGTAATCAGTAGGTCCCGGGTTCGACTCCTGGTGTCGGCACCATCAAAAGATGGTTAAAAGCAACATATTAGAGAATCCGAAAAAGCCGTCCGAAAGGGCGGCTTTTTTGTGCGCGTTTGAAAAGTGCTCATAGCCAATTAAGCTGCCGACTTTTCTATCAGAAGACGAATTGAGTTATATCCTAGGTAATCGCCGTTAGCTTTTTATACGTACTAGAGGATAGCGCTCAACCAACGAAATAGTTGCTAGGTAGTATGCTTCAGGAAGGTTGCTATCGGCTTGTGCTGCTGGCGGTGGATACAACGCTACAAGTGATAGCCCGATAAAATTAACGGATAGATAGGGGCTGTTTGTTAGCCTGGGTAGAAGTGGTGGGGCCCTCCTTGGCCTATCGCGCTTCCTTGATCCTTTCGCATATTGCCTTCCATTGCCCTTCCCTGGGCTAGCGCGACTCAAGTGGGCTACTGCGATTAGTAGCCCTTAGAAGTGTAGCTACTTTGATAGAAAATAATGTAGTCAATCGACGACAATATTTGTAAGCATTTTCTTACATGGAAACAATAATCTTATAAATTTCAAGGATTTTTGCTATGCCACATTAAATTTTCTTACGATTGCCATCGCGACGGTGCCAACACGTTAGGAGGTCGCGATACAGCTAGGATGATCCGAGCCTTTGCAAGGTCAGCACGTGGTGGGTAAAGGCGAGATGTAAAGACAGGTAATACAGAAGGTAAAAACAGCAACGCCTCTATACAACAACGCCCCTATGAAGGGGCGTTTGGTGTACTCATGCCTTCCTGGCATTTGGTCACTCATCCTGAGTGGAAATTCCTTTTCGTTGGTAGCTTCCTGCCGCCGACAACTTTATACTAGACCATGTATAATATGTGCACAATAGATGAGTAAGAAAAAATTATACCAAAATTTATACCATTCCTTTCTAAGCTTAATTTTTCCTTTTCTATACATCACCAGTTTCCAATCTGTGACCGCAAAGCCGCTGCAACACTCTCCGATACGGGTTAGATACATTACCGAATGCCCTGACTGCCAATGCTCTACCCATCAGCCTTTGACCCTTGGCGGGCGAAGCCAGTTTTATCTGTTATCCATGTGCTGGCGATGAGAGGGCAGAGTCAAACAAACAAGCTGCTCCCTTTGGTTTGCTTAAGCAATCGCCACCGGCTGGAAGTCCCTCTTGAAGCGTTTGGTAATAAAGCCTCTATAAATTTAATGTTATTAAACTTTTACAGATGTCTTTATCATTAATTTAAAGTTTCTATTTATTTAAATTAATTGGATTGTTGACATGAAATAAAAGCTTGTTAATTACAAAGATTAAAAAGCTTTCTTATTGACTATATCGCTTGAAACAACTTATGAGTTGGCTACTCTCAAATTACTCGATTAACTAATCGAGTTCCACGGAATGATTTGGTTTTACCGAATGCATGAAAGGAGATGAATCATGGCTAACAATCGCAACGACAATGGAATGAGTCGCGAAGAAGCAGGCAAGAAAGGTGGCGAAGCTACCTCAAAGAATCACGATAAAGAATTTTACGAAGATATCGGCCATAAAGGCGGCCAAAAGAGTGGTGGTAACTTCGCGAATGACCCAGAGCGCGCTTCCGAAGCTGGTAAGAAAGGCGGAGAAAACAGCCAAGGAGGCCGTAATTCCTGATCACAGCCGAATGAGATTGGCCATTAGGTTTTACGCAAACGCTTAAATGGTAACCCTTTATAAAACGTAGTAGTGGCATATATGTGTTACTGATTTTTAAAGGGTTGTTATGCAGAAGATTGAGTTTCTTAACCAGAATTAACTAAGTGTTAGTATTTTTAAGGGGCAAGGAAGCTTTTGTTAAACCTTTATGGAAAAAGGTGGTTGAGTAATTAGATCGTACTGCATAGCGTTTAAGTTTTCTGCCAGGGAGTTTTCTCCCTGGCAGTTACTGTCGGAGAGGTCACCATGTTTCACCATTCAGCAAAACTTCAATATCCGGTTAAAGTCGATAAGCCTAATCCTGAATTTGCCATGCTGCTTCAGCAGGCTATTGGTGGTATCGAAGGAGAAATTCGGGTAGCCATGCAATATTTTTTCCAGGCAATGGGCGCGCGTGGTGATGATCGCATTCGCGACCTGCTGATGTCGACGGCGACCGAAGAACTTGCCCATATTGAAATGCTCGGCCATGCGGTTGCGCTTAATTTGGAAGGGGCGCCGGTCTCTTATCAAGAGGCTACCGCAAAAGATCCCGTCATGAATGCCATTCTTGGCGGTGCAAACCCTCGCCATCTACTGTCATCGGGGCTTTCGGCCATGCCTGTAAATGCTAACGGGGTGCCGTTTGATATGAGCCACATTTATGCCACCGGCAACGTGGCTGCCGATATGTTGGCGAACGTAACGGCTGAGGCCAGTGGTCGGGTGTTGGCCTCGCGCCTTTATAACTGGACTGACGATCACGGCATGAAAGATTTTCTTTCTTTCCTGATTGCTCGAGATACCTACCATCAGCAGCAGTGGTTGGCTGTGATCGAAGAGCTAGGTGGACTGGGCGCAAATCTTCCCATCCCCAACTCAACGCCTGAAGACCACGAAGCCATGCAACACTCGTATTACTACCTCAATACGTTGCTTGATAAAGAAGCACCTAAAGGACGTTGGGGTGAAGGTCCTTCCTTTGATGGCCGTAGCCAGTTCTCGGTTCGCAACCAGCCAGCACCTGAAGGTCAGGAAGCGACGCTTGGTATGGCTAAGGAAAAATCAGGCGCTCAGAAGGACCAGATTGATCCGTCTAAGTAAACAGCTATGAATTGCTCAGTTTCTTAAAGGAGAATGCACGATGGAAACCAAGTATCTAGAGAACTGGTTGCGTGATGCACATGCTATGGAGCAGCAAGCTGAGAAAATGCTGAGATCCCAAGCAGAACGCTTGGAGGATTATCCAGAGCTTAAAGCGCGAATTGAGCAGCATTTAAATGAAACCCGTCACCAGTCTGAGCGATTAGAGCAGGCTATGGCCGGAATAAATATTGATACTTCCGCGCTAAAAGATCTGGGCGGCAAGTTAACCGCGTTCGGTCAGGCGCTCGGCGGCATGATGGCAGGCGACGAAGTCATGAAAGGTAGTATTGCCAGCTACGCCTTTGAGCATTTTGAAATTGCCAACTACAAGGCATTAATCCAGGCGGCTGAAAGTGCAGGCCAGACTGGAGTGGCCCAGGTATGCAGAGAGATCCTCAAAGAAGAAGAGGATATGGCTGCTTGGCTTGCCGATCATATTGAATCTACTACTACCGAGTTTTTGCACCGTGCGGATAATGACGATCTGCGCGCCAAGCGGTAAGTGCTTTCGCCGCATACCCTACTAATTAGGCCCTTTCCTCGGTAATTATTTGCCGAGGTTTTTTTCTGGCTAGCTGTGCCTTATGCGTTAACGTATATCGCTCTACAACAAAGCCGCCCACGCGTTGGGCGGCTTTGTTGATTTTAAGGCGAGCTAACCTCTGTAAGGCGCGGCTTACAGAAGATCCCGGGGAATAGTTGACTCCCAATTTTTTGAGAATACCCGGTACTGCCCTTCATAAGCATCCATCTCGGCATGAATGATAAAATTAGTTTCGGTGCAGGTAAGCACGGTGCGCGTGTAAACCTGCGTATGCCAATCATCGCGCTTGAATGAGCTTTCTGTGACGGTTTCCCCGCGTGCAGAGGTAAAGTCATTACCTACCGTAGTGTAATACTCACGGGCACACCGATGAATTTCGGTACCTATATCGTTAATTCGAAAGCACCCCTGATCGTTAACGACTTCCAGCGTAGAGCTTTTAGTCGCCAAGTCTTGATGCAATAACCAATTATGCTTGCTGGGTGCAAGATTGGTGATCTCAAGAGGAGGGGCAGACTGCGGAGCGTCAAAGTGCGTTAAGCCATCCTCTTCATGACCTGCGCAACGCACGGGTAGCTTGAGCACGCAATGATTAAACGAAATATCTACCTGAGCAGGTTTTGGGGGCAACCAGGCAAGCGGCCAGTAGGAGGTTGATACAGAAACCCGTAATTGATGCCCCGCCGGAAACTGTTGCGCAATACCGTTCATATCAATGGTGACCCGATAAGTCCGGTGCGGCTCAAGCGGCGTTGGTTCCGCATTGCTATCGCGGTGGGTAAGGTTGAGTAAACCGTACGTTACCCGGGTGGCTTTACCATCTGGCGCTACATCAGAAAGACGCACTGCCAGCATTGCCTGTGGCTGATTGCTTGAAACTTCCAGCTCTAATGAAGGCGTACCAAAAATATGTAACGGCTCAGCTAAAGCATCGGTACTAAAAATAAGCGAGCCGCCGTCTTCCTCGCGCTGATCACCGGGTAGATCCGGCGTGGCGGCATATGAGCACCATTTGCCTGCCGCCAAGCCTACGCTTAACGGTGACTGTAGCCCCATGGTGGTAGGCTCAGTGCTGCGTTCAGGTTCGCTAGCCGAAGACAGAGGCGTTAACCGATAAGGGGACAATAAATAGTGTTGCTCCTGAATATTATTGGATGGCCATAAAGGCTCTGCAATCCAGCGGCCAGGTCTGTCTTCGTAGGAGTTATCTGGAGGGACGCTGTCTTGCTCCCAGGCGCGCAGCATGGGTTCATCCATAATGCCGTTGTCTTTGCCTTTCAGCCAGTAGTCCCACCAGCGCAGTGCCTCTTGAAGAAAGCCAATGGCAGGTCCCGGAATACCTTGATGAGGATACTTATGCCCCCAGGGGCCAATAAGCCCTTTGCGTGGGACCTCTAAATGCTCCATTAATCTGAAAACGGTATTGGTAAAGCCATCCGCCCAGCCCCCAACAGCATATACCGGGCAGCGTATAGCGTCGTAGTATTCGCAAACGGAGCTTGCCGACCAATATTCACTGCGCCGCTGATGGCGCAGCCACTTATCAATCCATAGGCCGCTTTCTTCCATGCGTTCGTGCCACATATCTCGCCAGCGGTCGCCGACAATCAGCGGGTCGGGCGGTAAGGCGTTAAAGGCGAGCATGACGGTGGCTTCAGATAAATTATCCCCGAGAAGGCAGCCACCCATATAGTGCATGTTGTCGGCATAAAGATCGTCGCTTGAACATAAGCTGATAATCGCTTTTAGCGCCGGCGGCTGCTTGGCGGCAACTTGTAGGCTGTTAAAACCACCCCACGAAATACCCATCATGCCGACGCTACCGTCACACCAGGCTTGGCGGGCAATCCACTCGATGGCATCCACCGCATCTAACTGCTCTTGCTGGGTATATTCATCAGTGAGCACTCCATCGGAGTCACCGCTGCCACGCATATCCACTCGCACACATACGTAGCCATGGCCCGCCAGATAAGGATGATTGGTAGCATCGCGGCCACGCGTGATATCGCGCTTGCGATAAGGGATATACTCCATAATGGCGGGCAGAGGGGTATCCTGGGTAGCTTCAGGCAACCAAATGCGCGCCGCTAAATGTTGGCCATCGCGCATGGGGATAAAGACGTTTTCTATCTCGCGGACGTTATAAGGAAAGTCGTTGATAACTTCCATTTTACCTCCTTCAAAGATCCACTTTTTCGATTTCAAAATCTAAAAAGTCTAAACAGAATTTATAGCGTTCCTCGATCTCCTCATGGTTGTTACCGGTGATATACAGCGTACCTAACCGATAGCAAAAACTATCCTGATGAAGCAAATCGCTAAGGCGCTGACCTGGGGAAACGTCCAGGCATACGTCGGTATGAGGTAGTTGCTGTTGCAGTGCCTGGATGTTTTCTTGGCTAGGCACCCGCGTAACGATGCCATCTTCATGGGCGTAAGGGATAAAGCATTTTGCCGCCACAGGTGCCACGCCCTGGCGGCTTAATAAAGAAGGGCGCTGACCCAAGGCGATGTCGATCGCCACCTCATGGTTGGACATGCCATCCACCAGAACGAATATCTCGCTATGTGACTGTGAAATACGCGTATTGACTTCTATCAGCCAAAGTTTGTCAGTTGCTTCGTCCCACATGAATTCAGCATTAAAGCAGCCATTATCGTAGCCAATATGGGTAAGAAACGTTTTAGCGGCTTCCACCATTTTATGGTGTACATGCTCGGGTAGATTGCTGGGGTATTCCAGGCGGTCATAAAGGGTTAATGAGTCATCAGCTCTGGGCTGTGAAATAATTCCATGCACATTGAATTCGCCCTGAAAAACCGTGCCCTCAGGAGCCGCCTGTACCCCTTTTATGATCTCTTCAACAATGCAGGAATTACCATCCAGTTCTTTGATCTCTTCCGGTAAGTCGGCGTACTCAAGCGCTTCATTGAACGGGTCGCCAAGCTGGCGAATACCCTGACGAATTTCCTCAATAGCCTGATCAAATTGCGCTTGGTTCTCTACTTTGAAGCCCAAATGAGACGAGAATGCTTTTACCGGCTTTATCCAGAAAGGAAAATCAAGGGTGACCTGATCAATCGGGTTCTCTTTGAAGGGATCTACGCCGCAGAAGTCAGGTACGACGTCAGGAATAACCTTCTGCTGCTCAATACGGCTCCAGAGTTTATGCTCACAGGTTAAAACGCTGGTAATAGACGGCGAAGGGATATCATATTGCTGACAAAGTAAGGGGACTAATACGCTAGTTGGAAAGTCCCACTGAGCGATGATGCCATCGACAGTGCCAGCGAAATTCTCTAATTGAGCCTTCGCCACATTTAAAAGCTGATTAAACGACAGACTTTCAGCCTCAACTGCTGTATTAACACTAAGTAGCTCATGAATATCCAAAGCTTTAGCTTCTCTTAGCGTTTCCATCGCGCGACGCTGTTTATCTTCTAAAGCAATAACAAAGATATTACGTTTCATCATTCTCTCCTTGAATTAGAAAGCCTACTCCTGATGCTTCAGATTAAGTGTAAGATAACTATCCAGTAACATCCTTGATATATGTAATTTTTAAAAGTTCCTTAAGCACTGGCTGAGTTTAATTTTTAACAGGTTTTAAAGTGAGGTTTATGCGGTTTTTAAAGGACATAGCGTTTTCATTGTGTTTATAAATGTAACGCTTTTTATCAGATGCGATACTTCACAAAAAAACCGTCAGGTAAGTAAAGTGAGGTTTTAGAAGGAATCATTTTAAAATTTAATAATTGTTAAAATTCTCCATCGATAACACGTTAGAGCTGTACTCTTAATCAGATTGATGAGGCAAATAGTCCTTGTTTATATTTTCGGCGTTGACTATATTTTTCTCGCCCCTAATCTCTTTTGGTTGTATTACGACTTTACTTTAAGATTATTATGTATAGCTTGTGTCTAACTACAAAGGAGTGTAGAAATGGAACAGGTAATCGCTGGAAACTATAAGCTTATGGATAAGAAAAGCTTTAGTAACTTTTTTAATGACTTCGAAACTAAAGGTTTCGATATAACTTTGGAAAATGTGCTGGGCCTATATGGAGAATTAGGCCAAGAGTCATTAAACAGTTTGTATGAAATACCTAGAAAGATAGTTGAACTAAAGAGAAATCAGAAGATGTTCTCTTTATGTGATGATCGTGCGGACGTATTCGTTGTTAAAGCAGGATGGGCTAGCCTATGTCATTTCAATGATAAACGAGGCCAGGATATATGTAACGTGTTTATGCCTGGTGATATTATTGGGGTTAGAGAAAGTTTCTTTGAAAGCCATGAAATCACCATTTTAGCGCTTACTAATTGCAAGCTAGAAAGAGTGCCGGTTGAAAGTATTCATAAGCTTTTTAAAACAGACATGGATATTAGAAAGGCCGTTATGTCCTATATTATGGTCAACGATAATATCACCATTGAGCGCCTGAGAAGCTGCACACATCACCGTTCTGAGGAGCGTGTCGCCCATTTTTTATTGGAAATTTATACGCGATTTTGTTTTAAAGGATTGCTGCATACAAATATTTACTCATTCCCTGTTACCCAAGATGTGGTGGGTGAACTGTTGGGTATAACCAGTGTTCACGTAAGCCGATGTATGACTGCTTTAGAACAGAAGAAGTTTATTCGTAAGACGCGAAGCAGTATCAAGCTTCTAAAGCCTGATGAGATGGCTAAGATAACAGGCTTTGATAGCGATTTTATTTATGGACATATTCGTCTTGATTGAATTATTTAAATTCATTGTCGATGGTTGTCAAGTGATCGCTAATAGGTTTGTCAGTGAGCTTAATGTTTCGTTGCGTTAATTATTTAAACTGTGAATTTTAATGATTTGAAATGCAATATATATAGTTTTCATGAATTGAAGGATACCTATTTTTACTAATTAAAGTGAGTGATAGGCCTGCTGAATTAAAAGTGTCGAATTATTGATGCCTCTGCCCGATGCGATAGATTTTCGCGTGAGCTGTTTTGTAAAGCTCATGCTTTTTTGCGTACAGTTTTTCTAATATTCTTGTTAAAAGTTAACCTATGTTTGTTTTTTTAAAAATGCTGGGTGATTCGTGGGCTAGTAGATAGTGGTTGGTGCCCCCTAGTGATCTAAGAATTAAGGCTGAAACGTTATAAGACTATTGCCTAGTGTTCAAAGGCTGCCAGGGATTGCCGCTTAAAGCGGCAGGCGGCGTAATGCTTGGCCAGTATTTTGATAAGGTTGCCCAAATAATGAGAGTGGCTTTCTACTCATAAAAAATTAAGACGAATCTCATAACGCACGTTATAAAAGCCGGATAAAAGGTTGCAGTCATGTATAGGTTGGCTACCTTAGTTATGGCATGACATTGATCTGAAATTTAATCATACAAGGAGTGGATTAGATGACAGTCAGCAATCTATCTTTCCATAATGTAATGGCTCATAAGCAATATAGTGAGCTAGCGGATGTACCATCTTCTAATCCTTCAATGGCGCAGGATGTTTATCCTTCGCGCTTGGCCGAGTCGCCCCAGGCATTGTGGCAGCCTCGCCAGGATGCGGTAATAAAAGGGCGGCATCTGTCCGGTCCGCTTAGTAAAGCGCAGTTGGAAGAGTTTGAGCGTAAGGGGTTTCTTTTTATCCCTCATCTTATTAGTGGCGATGAGCTTGATGAGCTATGCGATGAGATGCAGGCGTTAATGAGCACTGATGCATACCGTCATCAGGATTTCAGTATTACCGAGCCTGAAAGTAATGAAATCCGCTCGCTGTTTGCGGTACATAAGTTATCAGAACGCTTAGGTGCCTTGGCAAGCGACGAGCGTGTGGCCGGTGCAGCGCGGCAGATCATCGGTGATGATCCGTACGTGCATCAGTCACGCATAAACTATAAGCCTGGGTTTGCCGGTAAGGGGTTCAACTGGCACTCAGACTTTGAAACTTGGCACGCGGAAGACGGTATGCCGGGTATGCACGCAGTCAGCGCCTCGTTAATTCTGACCGACAATCACGAATTCAATGGTCCGCTGATGCTGATTCCCGGCTCACACAAGAAGTTTGTGCCGTGCCTGGGGGAAACGCCTGAGGATAACCATAAGAGTTCGTTAAAAGCGCAGGAGGTGGGTGTGCCAAGCCCTGAAGCGCTGACTGAGCTGGTGGCCGAGCACGGCATTGAAGCGCCCAAGGGAAAAGCGGGCGGACTGCTGCTGTTTGACTGCAATACGCTGCATGCGTCCAATGCCAACCTGTCGCCAGATCCGCGTAGCAACGTATTCTTTGTATTTAACCGCCCGGATAATCGTTGCCGTGAGCCGTATGCGGCACCCAAGCATCGCCCGGATTTTCTTGCTCATGCGCCTGATGACAGTCAGTCATTAGCTAAGTGATTTTCCGACTAGCGACAATCGCGTATTAGGTTGTGGAACATGCACATAGGTAGGGTAGACTGTTGCGTCTGTCGTTAAGAACGCGGCACGTATAATGAGAAGGAGAATACCCCCCATGCGTCTTGTTCCACAATTTACCGATGGTCAGGCATTTTCCCATGCGTTGGGCAAAGTCGTGTGTGTTGGCCGCAACTACGCTGACCATGCTAAAGAACTCAACAACCCGGTGCCTAGCGAGCCGCTGATATTTATCAAGCCAGCCACCAGCGTTGTTGATATTACGCAGCCGCTTAACCCGCCTTTTTCGCGTGGTGATGTGCATTACGAAGCTGAGCTTGCGCTGCTAGTGGGTGAAACCATTACTCATGCAACGCCTGATGAAGCAGAACGTGCGATTGTGGGGATCGGGCTTGCTCTGGATTTAACCCTGCGTGATGTACAAGCGCAGTTGAAAGAAAAAGGTCATCCTTGGGAAATTGCCAAGGGTTTCGATGGTTCATGTCCGCTATCTCAATTCTTACCGCTTAGCCGTGTGCCCAACTGGAACGCGCTCACCTTTACGCTGGAAATCGATGGCGAAGAGCGCCAGCACGGCGAAGGTTCGGATATGATTTTTGCGATCCCGTCACTGGTCGCAGAAATGAGTCGTCACTTTACCCTAGAGCCTGGCGATGTGATTTTAACCGGTACCCCAGCAGGCGTTGGTGAACTATCTCGCGGTATATCATTACGCTTGACCCTGACTGGTGGCTTGGAAATTAATACGTCGGTAGTTGAGTAAGCTAACGTTTTGCTATTAAAAAACGCCCCAAGGTTGATCCCAAGGGGCGTTTTTTTATGCCGCAGGTATTTACTTCAAGGCGTTACTCTAAAGGCGCTACTCTAAATAGGTATAGCCTTCCAGCCCTTCGCTCAGGCTGGCCGCAAAGCTTTCACGCTCCTGATCGGAAAAACCGCTCTGCGCTATTTGCTCGGTCAGCTTGCGTTTTAACACCTCTGCATCAAAGTTAACGTAAGCCAGTACGTCCGCCACGGTATCACCAGCAAGCGGGTTGGAAAGCACCCATTCGCCGTTTTCGTTCAAGGCGGCATCTACCGAGTCGGTATCGCCGAAAAGGTTATGTAAGTCGCCAAGAATTTCCTGATAAGCGCCGACCAGGAAAAAGCCTAGCCAGCGCTCATCTTCTGAAGGCCACTCAGGCAGCGGCAGCGTGCTTTCCACGCCCTGGCCATCTACGTAGCTGTCAATTCGCCCGTCAGAGTCGCAGGTAATATCCTGAATAACCGCTCGACGAGTCGGTGGCTGGTTTAACCCGCTCAAGGGGAGCACGGGAAAAATCTGCTCAATGCCCCATACGTCAGGCACCGACTGGAAAAGTGAGAAATTAACGAACAGCTTGTCGGCAAGCTTCTCCGCCAGTTCGTCCATGATTTCACGATGGGCACGGTTGCGGGTATCGAGCAGGCTGCGTAGGCGGGCACACGCCGCTAGATAAACCCGCTCGCCTTCAGCACGGGCGTTGATATCGCTTAACCCCAGAACAAAACGATCTTGAAGCTCACTAACTGCTTGTAGCAAATCGTGCCACGCTTCCACCAGCATGCGCGGTTCCTGAGGCGTGGCAAGCTGGTCAAATACGCGCCATAGGGCATCGACCTGTATATCGTCTTGCGGCGATTTTTCAGGGGGCGTATCGTCGATACGCTCCTCGCCAATCACGTTGGTAATCAACACCGCGTGATGCGCAGTTAAGGCCCGCCCTGACTCGCTGATTAAGTGCGGCTGAGGCAGGTCGGCTTCTTCGCACAGCTGGGCGAAGGCACTGACTACATTGCGGGCGTACTCGCGCATGGAGTAGTTGGCCGAACAGTAGCTACGCGAGCGAGTGCCTTCGTAGTCGATGCCCAGGCCACCGCCCACATCGACCGTATCAATGGGCGCGCCAAGAGTGATGAGGTTTTCATAAAAGCGTGCGCACTCACGCAGGCCGCGCTGAATGTCGCGAATATTGGCGATCTGCGAGCCCAGGTGAAAGTGGACCAACTGAAGGCTCGTCAGCGCGTCCTGGGCACGCAGCGTTTCGACTACCTCAAGAATCTGGCTGGCGGTCAGGCCGAACTTGGATTTCTCACCGCCGGTGTTTTGCCACTTGCCCTTGCCTACCGAGGCAAGGCGGGCGCGCAGGCCAATGCGGGGCGTAACATCAAGCTCCCGAGCCTCATCCATGATCAGCTCAAGCTCTGAAAGCTTTTCCACCACCAGATAAACGCGATGGCCGAGTTTTTCGCCCAGCAGGGCAAGGCGTACGTACTCGCGATCTTTATAGCCGTTACACACAATCAGCGAAGAGCCGCCGTCCGACAGGGCAAGAACGGCCAAAAGCTCGGGCTTGCTGCCTGCTTCAAGGCCTACTCGGCCATTGCCACGCTCGGAGGTTGCCAGAATCTCTTCCACCACGCGGCGCTGCTGATTGACCTTGATCGGATAAACCGCGGTATAGCCGCCCTGGTAGTCAATATCGCTCATGGCCGCGTCAAAGGCGCCGCACAGCTGTTCTACCCGGTCATGAAGAATGTCGCTAAAACGCACGAGTACCGGCAAACGCAGACCTGCATCCTGCAATTGGCACACCAGCTCACGCAAGGGTAGAGCAGGGCCTTCAGCATCGGTGCCTAAGGGACGTACCAGCGCTTGGCCGTGGTCGTCGACATCAAAGTAGCCGCTGCCCCACTGATCAATATTCCATGTGCGGCGGGCACTTAGTGCCGATCCGTTCGTCTGCGTTGCACTCATAAATCAGCCTCAGGCAGTGGTAAGGCGCCATACGCAATGCGCGCGTTTAAAATGGTATGAAAACGCTCAGGGTCGTGGGGCGTCAAGTCATGAGCGGGTGGGTCGACATAGACCACCAACAAGCGCGACAGCCAATAGCGTAGCGCGGTCATGCGCAGCATTATCGGCCATACGTCGCGCTCATCCGGTGTTAGCGGGCGACGTGCCTGATAGGCGCTCAACACGGCGTTATAGCGCTCGGCATTGAGCGTGCCGTCTTCGTTAGAGGCCCAGTCGTTGATCACAATGGCCAGGTCAAACAGGAAATCCCCCGTGCAGCCGTTGTAAAAATCGATAATGCCGCCCAGGTGATCACCGTCGAACAGGGTGTTATCGCGAAACAGGTCGCCATGGATCGCGCCTTGGGGCAACTTGTCGTACTGGCTAAAAGCGCTTTCGAAGTCCTCGACTTCGTTTTTCATCAAGGTCTGGTCATCCGGGCTTAAGTAGGCCAGCACCTTGTGGTGCATGGCCTGGAGCCAGTGCAAATCGCGGGGGTTCGGGCGATGACCGGAAAAGTGCTGGGATACCACGTGCATGCGCCCGAGTGTATCGCCCAATGCCTCGCACTGGGTCAGATTGGGGGCATCGGGATGCCGGCCCGGCATGCGCGGAAACAGTAGAGCCGGTTTACCCGCCAGACTATGCAGTGCGATGCCGTCGCGGTCATGAACCGGGCCTGGCACCGGCAGGCGGTGCTCGTCCAGATAATCAAGTAGCTCCACGAAGAACGGAAGCTCCTCGTGTTCACCTTGTTCAAACAGGGTTAGCACCAGTTCGCGGCGTTCAGTAGTAACAAAAAAGGTCGAGTTTTCCGTGCCGCCCGCCACTCCTTGCAGAGAAACAAAGCTGCCAACATCGAATTTGTCTAAAAACGCAGCGACCTGTGCGTCGCTAAGCGGAGTAAATACAGCCATTAAGGTCTCGCCCAGGTTGCTAAGCCCATTATTGTAGCGGCTTGCTGGCTGAGTTGGCAGCGTTGTTAAACGCTTAAGCTGATTTGTCTGGACGGTTTGTTTCAGCCCGCAGCGCTTAGCGCGTATCATGAAGCTATACTTTTTTTGCAATGGATATTGGTTATGGCCCGTGCTCCGATCGTGCTCGTCGATGGTTCCTCGTACTTGTATCGTGCCTTCCACGCGTTGCCGCCGTTAACAAACACCAAAGGGCAGCCGACGGGGGCTGTGAAGGGCGTGCTCAACATGCTCAAGCGGTTGATCAAGGATTATCCGCAAAGCCCCATGGCGGTGGTGTTTGATGCGCCGGGCAAAACCTTTCGCGATGAGCTCTTTGAAGACTACAAGTCGCATCGCCCGCCGATGCCTGACGATTTACGCAGCCAGGTAAGCGCGCTGCATGCCTGCGTAAAAGCCCTAGGCTTGCCGCTTTTATGCATCGAGGGCGTTGAAGCGGATGATGTGATTGGCACACTGGCCCACCACGCGACGCAAGCCGGGCGGGATGCGGTGATCTCGACCGGCGATAAAGATATGGCGCAGCTGGTTAACGCGCATATTACGCTGGTGAATACCATGAAGGATGAAACGCTGGATGAAGCCGGCGTGGAAGGCAAGTTTGGTTTGCCGCCTTCACTGATTATCGATTTCCTCGCCCTGATGGGTGACAAGGTGGATAACATCCCCGGCGTGCCGGGTGTGGGCGAAAAAACCGCGCTTGGTCTGTTGCAGGGAATGGGCGGCGGGCTGGACGCCATTTATAGCGATCTTGACCGGGTTAAGACGCTGTCGTTTCGCGGTGCCAAGACGCTGTCCAAAAAGCTTGAAGAGCATCGTGAACAGGCCTATCTCTCCTATCAGCTAGCCACGATCAAAGTTGACTGTGATTTGCCGGTTGGCCTCGATGATCTGGACATCGCCCATCCGGATCGTGAGCAGCTGGTGGCGCTTTATCAAGAGCTGGAATTCAAGCAGTGGCTGGCCGAACTCCTGGAGGGTAAAGACGAAGGCGTTGATGACGTAAAAGGTGGCGAGCCGGTGCCAGCCAACGCCGAGGAAACCAGCGATGCGATGCCTTCCAGCAGCCAGAGCCGTCAGGACCATGTCATCGTTGAGCAAAGTGATCTTGACGCCTGGCTTAAGCGGCTAAAAAGCGCCCAGCGGTTCTGCTTCGATCTGGAAACGACCAGCCTGAATTACATGGAAGCTGAAATCGTGGGGGTTGGCCTGGCGCTTGAAGCCGGTGAGGCGGCCTATATTCCGCTGGCCCACGATTACCTGGATGCGCCCGCTCAGCTGGATAGAACCAGCGTATTGGCAGCACTCAAGCCGCTGCTCGAAGATCAAAAGATCATCAAGATTGGCCAGAACCTCAAATACGATATTTCCGTACTGGCCAACTACGACATTAGCGTTGCCGGGCCGCTCGCCGATACCATGCTGGCCTCTTACGTGCTGAACTCCACCGCTACGCGCCACGATATGGATTCACTGGCGCTTAAATACCTGGGCGAGAAAACCATCTCGTTTGAAGAGATCGCCGGTAAAGGCGCCAAGCAGCTGACCTTCAACCAGATCGCGCTGGAGCAGGCCGTGCCTTACGCCTGTGAAGACGTAGACATCACCCTGCGCCTGTACGATACGCTGCGCCCGCAGGTAGAAAGCGAAGGGCGTCTTGCAGAGGTGCTGGATCGCCTGGAGCTGCCGCTAATCAAGGTCATCTCGCGCATCGAGCGCAACGGCGTGGCCATCGATGCCGAGCGCCTGCACGAGCAGAGCCAGCAGCTTGATAAACGCATTCGCGAGCTTGAGCAAAACGCATTCGAGCTGGCCGGGCGCGAGTTCAACCTGGGGTCGCCCAAGCAGTTAGGCGAAATTCTGTTCAATGAGCAGAAGATTCCAGTAATCAAGAAAACCCCGAAAGGCGCGCCCTCAACGGCGGAGGCGGTGCTTGAGGAGCTGGCGCTGGATTACCCGCTACCCAAGGTCATCATGGAGCACCGCGGGCTTTCCAAGCTGAAATCCACCTACACCGACAAGCTGCCGCGCCTGATTAACAAGGCAAGTGGCCGGGTACATACCAGCTACCATCAGGCGGTCACGGCGACAGGGCGCTTGTCGTCATCTGACCCCAACCTTCAGAACATCCCCATCCGTACCGAAGAGGGGCGCAAGATCCGTCAGGCATTTATCGCCCGCCCCGGCTACCGAATTGTCGCCGCCGACTATTCGCAGATTGAGCTGCGTATCATGGCCCACCTTTCTGAAGACAAGGGCCTGCTAGAAGCATTTGCCGAGAACCGCGACATTCACACCGCCACGGCGGCGGAAGTCTTCGGCACTGCGCTGGATAAAGTATCAAGCGATCAGCGGCGCAGCGCCAAGGCGATCAACTTCGGGCTGATTTACGGCATGAGCGCCTGGGGTTTGGCGCGCCAGCTGCGTATCGAGCGCAATCAGGCGCAGACCTATATCGAACGCTACTTTGACCGTTACCCGGGCGTGGCCCGCTACATGGACCGAATCCGTAGCCAGGCGGCGGAAGATGGCTTCGTCGAAACCGTGCTGGGGCGCCGTTTGTACCTGCCGGAGATTCACTCGCAGAATCGCAACCGCCGCCAGGGTGCCGAGCGCACCGCGATCAACGCACCCATGCAGGGCACAGCAGCGGATATCATCAAGCAGGCCATGATCGACGTGGATGCCTGGCTTGCAGAGGGCGAATTCGATGCGCTGATGGTCATGCAGGTACATGATGAACTGGTGTTCGAGGTGAAAGAGAGCCAAGTGGAGAAATTTATTGGCGAGGTGCAAAAACGCATGCAGGGAGCGGCCGAGCTTAGAGTGCCGTTAATTGTCGAAGCCGAAAGCGGTGTTAACTGGGATGAAGCGCACTAAAAAGTAAGCAGTGCTTACATGAAAACGGCCCGCCAACTGGCGGGCCGTTTTGTTTGCATGGGGAGGGCTTAGCGCCAGCCCACGCGGTCAAAGATACGAATGGCTTCGGGGTTGTTCTCACCCAGCACATTGATATTCAAATCATCCTTCTTGAAATCACCCCATGATTCCAGAACCGGGTCTTTCTTGATGCCGTCGACGACCGGGAACTCATAGTTACGCTCGGCGAGAATTTCCTGGGCGCCGTCAGACGACAAGAACTCCAGGAACTTGATGCCGTTTTCAGGGTTTTGCGCATTGGCAACCAGGCCCGCGCCGCCAACGTTAACGTGGGTGCCACGATCATCCTGGTTGGGGAAAATGACCCCGACCTTGCGGGCTGCTTCGCGGTCAGATTCGGTGTCGGAATGCAGCATGCGCACGTAGTAGTAGTGGTTGGCAACGGCCAGGTCACACTCACCGCTGGCAACGCCGAGGATCTGGTCGGTATCGCCACCTTCCGGGTTGCGCGCCAGGTTGTTGACTACGCCCTGGGCCCACTCTTCGGCACCTTCTTCACCGTGGTGCTCAATCATTGATGCAAGCAGCGACTGGTTATAGATGTTGTTAGAGGAGCGAATGCAAAGTTTGCCTTCAAACTGCGAATCCGCTAAATCTTCGTAGCTTTCGATCTGGCTGGGGTCGAAGTTTTCACGGTTATAAAAGATCACTCTGGCGCGCTGGCTAAAGCCAAACCACAAGCCGTCAGGCTGGCGCATCGACTCAGGCAAGCGCTCGTTGAGCACCTCAGAATCAACGCTTTGGAACAGGCCATCCTGCTCGGCGCGCCATAAACGGCCCGCATCCACAGTCAGCATGACATCCGCAGGGCTGGCAATGCCCTCACGCTGCATGCGCTCCATCAGCTGGTCGGAGTCGCCTTCCAGAACGTTCACTTCAATACCCGTCTCGTCGGTGAACGCTTTATACAGAATTTCATCCGAATCGTAGTGGCGGGCAGAGTAAATGTTGACCGCATCGGCAAGTGCCGTGCTTGAAACCGCGGCACCCGCAAAAATAGCCGCGATAGACGCTGAAAGGCGTGTTATTTTCATATGGTTAGCATCCTAAATGATTATGATAATAAGTTGCATTAAGGTTGTTGCTATTGAAGCCTTTCGCAATGCCGGGGTCAAGAAAAAGTGCCAGGATCAATAAAAAATAAGAACAAGGCGTTCGTGGTCGCGCAACCCCGCGTGCATATCGGGGCAATGAAAAATACAATGGCAGGATATTCAACGTAGCCTGCCGAGCAGCACGCCAAATGTGCTGGTCAAATAAGACGCTGGTTCAACGAGAGCATGGTGACATTATGGCGGTAACCGTTTCATCCCTCGAAAACACCACTCACATGGCCCTGTCGCTAGACAAAGTCCATCACACGTTTGCGGCAAACCAGGTGGTAAAAGGCGTCTCGTTAGACATTGCCCCGGGCGAAGTCGTTTGCCTGCTGGGGCCATCGGGGTGCGGTAAAACCACGTTGTTACGTATTGCTGCGGGGCTGGAGATTCTTCAGCAAGGAAGCGTTAGCCTGGAAGGGCAGGCCATTGCAGCGCCCGGTCAGCGCCACCTGCCGCCGGAAAAGCGTAACGTCGGGTTGGCGTTTCAGGACTCGGCGCTTTTTCCCCACTTGAGTGTGCTTGAAAACGTCACCTTTGGGCTCAAGCAGATGCCCGCACGCCAGCGCCGTGAACGCGCGGTCGAGCTGTTGGCTCAGTTGGGAATGGCGGACTACATCGATACCTATCCGCATATGCTGTCTGGCGGTCAACAACAGCGCGTTGCCTTGGCCCGGGCGCTGGCGCCAACACCCAAGCTGATGCTGCTCGACGAACCCTTTTCAAGCCTGGATGCTCGCCTGCGTGACCGCATTCGCGACGATACGCTGCACGTGCTGAAGAAGCTTGGGTCAGCCACGTTACTGGTGACCCACGACCCGGAAGAAGCCATGTTCATGGCTGACCGAATTGCTCTTATGCGCGACGGCCGGATTATTCAAACGGGCACGCCGCGTGAGCTTTACTGCACGCCGGTCGACCCGTTTGTAGTGACCTTTTTTGGTGAGGTAAATGAACTCAGCGGTACGGTGAATAATGGCCGTGTGCAGACCCCGGTAGGCGAGATAGATGCCAGCTGGCTGCCCGAAGACAGTAAGGCGCGGATCATGATTCGACCGGAGGCGTTGCGGCTTCAGGAGCGCGACTTGCCCGCGGATGCCCACCGACATAGCCATGTCGTCATGGCAAAGCTACTGGGCCGTTCCAGCCTGATTCACTTGTGCGCCCACGGGGCTGATGGCCAGGAAGCGCATCTACATGCCCGCGTGCCCGGTGTCTTTCTGCCCCAGGAGGGCCAGCCGATTGATATCGACCTGGACCACTCTCAGGTGTTTGTTTTTCAGGATGAAGCTTAGGTAGAACTGCCCAGTAGGTTTACTGAGCATGGCTGCCGGGCCGAGCCCGGCGCATGGCCAGGCTAAGCAGAATCACTGGTAAAATGCCGACCACCACAATGGCCAGCGACGCGGTGGAGGCCTCAGCCAGACGCTCGTCGGACGCCAGGCTATACGCGCGTACCGCCAAGGTATCGAAGTTGAACGGCCGCAAGATAATCGTCGCGGGTAGCTCCTTCATGACATCCACGAACACAAGAATTCCGGCGGCCAACAGGCTGCTGCGCATCAGCGGCGTATGAATACGGCGCAGCGTGCCGCCCGCCGTTTGGCCCAGGGTACGCGAGGCGGCGTCCATATTGGGGGTCACTTTGCCAAGGCTTGCCTCAACTGCATTAAACGACACGGCCAAAAAGCGCACGACGTAGGCGTAGATTAAAATAAACGCTGAGCCGCTAAACACCAGGCCGATAATTTTTCCGTAGTGGGCGTGTAGCCACGTATTCAGCGTGCTATCCAGCCACGCGAAGGGAATCAAGATACCCACCGCCACCACCGAACCGGGAATGGCATAGCCCATGGCGGCGACCCGGGTAAATAGCCGGGCACCGGGTGAGTTATGTAGCCTGACGCCATAGCTCAACAGCACCGCCAGGCCCACGGCAATCAACGCCGCTACCGTGGCGAGGCTTAAGCTGTTGGTAGCAAAGCGGATAAAGCGCGTGCCCAGCAGGGCGTCGCCCTGCTGAATAGCAAGGTTCAGCAAAATACCGCTCGGCAATAAAAAGCCGATCACGATAGGCAGCAAGCAGGCAAGCGTTGCGCCGAGAGCGCGCCAGCCGTGCAGGCGGTACTCAGGCAACTGCTGGTAGCGGTTTGTGGTATGAAAATAGCGCCGCTTACCCCGCGAGAAGCGCTCCAGCAGCACCAGCACAATCACGAACGTCAGCAAACAGGCGGCCAGCTGAGCGGCTGCCACGGGCTCGCCCAGCCCAAACCAGGTGCGATAGATTCCGGTAGTAAAGGTATCCACGCCAAAAAACTGCACCGCGCCAAACTCGTTGAGGGTTTCCATCAATACCAGCGAAACGCCGCCCACCAGGGCCGGGCGCGCCAACGGTAGGGCAACGCTTGCAAACAGGTGCCAGGGCCCACGGCCTAGCGTGCGCCCTACATCAAGCACGCACACCGATTGCTCAAGAAAAGAGGCGCGGGCAAGCAGATAAACGTAGGGATACAGCACAAACGTGATCAGCGTCGCGGCGCCGCCTAGCGAGCGCACGTTGGGGAAGTAGTAATCGCCGTACTGCCAGTCAAACCACCCGCGCAGCGCACTCTGTAGCGGCCCCGCTACCTGCAAAAAATCCGTGTAAGCGTAGGCGATGACATAGGTCGGCACCGCCAAAGGCAATAAAAGCGCCCACTCAAAGATGCGTTTGCCCGGGAAGCGGCACATCACCACCAGCCAGGCGCTACCGGCGCCAATGATTAACGTACCCAGCCCTACCCAGAGCACGAGCCAAAAGGTATTCGACAGATAGCGGCTCAACACGGTGCTCGCCAGGTGCTGCCAGACGCCTTCGGTGGGCACGAATATATAGCTCAAGACGACCAGAATCGGCAGAGCTACCGTCAGCGCAATCAAGAACAGCGCACATGACCACGGTGTGAGCGACAGCCTAAAGCGTGATATAGCGTCTGGAAGTAGCGCCAATCGTGAACGGCGAGCGGGAATTGGCACGTCGTTGTCTCCTGGGACGAGGCTGGCAGCGCTGACTCGTCAATGCGAAAAAGTAACGGCTGCAAATAGTATCACTTGGGCACTTCGGCTGCAGCTAACCCTCTATCTATATAAAAAACCCATATAAAAACCCCCGCCTAAGAGCGGGGGAGTAGCGGTAGAAGGTGAGTGCTGAACGTGTTGGCCGGTTAGTAGCCGATCATCAAGCTGGGCAGGCCCGTGACCAGCCAGGGGAAGAATGACATCAGTACACAGGCCAGCAGTATAAGTGCCACAAACGGTACTACGGCTTTATACAGATCGACGATCTCGACCCCAGGCGGAGCCACACCTTTCAGGTAGAAAAGCGCATAGCCAAACGGCGGGGTGAGAAACGAGGTCTGCAGCACCACGGCTACCATGACCACAAACCATAGCGGGTCGACACCCATCTGCTGGATGATCGGCAGCATGATGGGAAAGCTCAGCAGTACGATGCCGGTCCAGTCGAGGAACATGCCTAGCACAAATACCAATAGCAGCATCATGATAAGTGCACCGGTATTGCCGCCGGGCATGGCCAGCAGCAGGTCTTGAATCACCTGCATACCACCGCCGCGCGAGAATACGCCGGTAAACGCGGTGGCGCCCACGAGCACCAGCATTACCATGGTGGTGGTTTTTCCCGCTTCAAGCAGCGTTCTGAAACAGGTGGAAAGCCGCCTGTCGCCAAAGATCAAAAACAGAATAAAGGCGATGAAAACACCAATAGCAGAGGCTTCTGTTGCAGTGGCAATCCCGGTAAACAGCGCACCCAGCACACCAAGGATCAACGACATGGGCGGCACCACATATTTGCCCAACATGATTAAAAGCTGCTTGGTGCTAACTTCAGCGCGCTCCTCTTTAGGCACGGGCGGGCCGTAAGAGGGTTTAAAGTGGCAGATCAGCAGGACGTAAAGCGCATACATCACGCCTAGCATTAATCCAGGCACCATGGCGCCCGCAAACAGCGCACCCACCGAAACCGGCGAGTAGCTCGCCATCAGGATCAGCATAATGCTCGGCGGAATCAGAATGCCCAGGCAGCCGCTGGCCATGATCACCCCGGCACTGAGTTCCTTGTTATAGCCATACTTGAGCATCGGCACTAACGCGATCATGCCCATCACGGCAATGGAGGCGCCGACAATGCCGGTCGTCGCGGCCAGCAACACCGAGACGATGACCACCGTTAGGGCTAATCCGCCGCGCAGGTTGGCCAGCAGTAGACGCATGGCGTCAAACATTCGCTCGGTAACCCCGGAGTCGTTGAGAAAGCGGGCCATGAGTACAAAAAGCGGTATTGCCACAAGTACGTAGTTATCCATGGCATTGCCATAGATATTATTGATCAGCGTGCCGAGCACTCGCTCTCCTGGGCCCAGGAATGCGCCAATGACCGCTACCCCGCCCAGCACAAACGCAAGCGGGTGGCCCATAAAAAGCCCCACCAGCAGGCCGCCAAACATGACTAATGCGAGCAATTCGGGACTTAGGTTCATGTCGGCGTCTCCTCGCGTAACTGCATTATGGTCCGCAGGACAATGGCGATGGCTTGCAGCAAAAGTAGCGCTGCCGCCAGCGCAATCACGCCCTTAATGGGATAGACCGGAATCGACATCATGCCGTAGGTGGTTTCGCCACGGCTAAACGCTCGCTCGAAAAACAGCCACCCGTACTTGAGCAGCATCCAGATAAACGGCACGAAGAAAACCACATAGCCCACTAGCTCAAGCAGTGCCTGTTTTTTGCGCGATAGCAGACGCTTAAGAACATCCACTTCTACATGAACATGGTGACGTAGCCCGTAGGCCGCCATCAGCATGAAGTGCGCGCCAAACAGCATCTTGGTGATATCAAAGGCCCAGTCGCTTGGGCGGCCGAACACAAAGCGAGAAATAATATCGAACAGCACTATCAGAGTAATGATGGCAATCAGCGGCGCAATCAGGCGTCCAAACGCTTCATTGAGTGCATCAATGGCTTGGGCAACGGCATTCATGGGAGATCTCCGGTCAGCACAACAACCGCCCCGGCAATGCCGGGGCGAAACATGAGCGCCTTACAGGCAAGCTTCGATCTCTTCCAGGGAAGGCAGATTGTTCATGGTGCGGCTCATATTGAAAGGCACTGAAACGTCACGCCACGTCGCGTACTCCTGCAGGTACGTAATCATAGAGTGATAAACCTTAGCGTGATCGGGGTTTTCACAGGCGCCCTGTACGATGACCTGGTTAGTGACGTCTTGAATGCGCGCCAAGTCCTCTTCAGAAAACTGGTTGATCGTTACCCCTGCATCGATAAATTGCTGGGTGGCGGCGTTGGACTCATGCTCAGACCAGGACAGCGACCAAGCCATAGTGGCGTCAGCGGCAATGCGCAGCTTCTCCTGGGTCTCTTCAGAAAGCGCGTTCCAGGCATCCATGTTGATCATGACGCCAAACACGCTGGCCGATTGGTGCCAGCCCGGTGTTGCCCAGTTATCGGCGACTTCGGCAAAGCCTGCCTTGAAATCCACGCCTGGGGTTGAAAACTCACCGGCATCGATCACGCCACGCTCGATTGCCTGATACACCTCACCCCCGGCAAGTGTTACCTGTGAGCCGCCTAGCTGCTCCAGAACACGCCCTTGGTCACGGCCTGAGAGACGTAGACGCTTGCCTTCAAGGTCCGCAATGCTCGCGATTGGCGTGCGTCCCATAAAGCCCGACTCGTTATTAGTAATGCCGTAGGGCAGGTACATCATGTTGTACTGGCCGTAAATCTCTTCGTAGAGTTCACGGCCACCCCACTGCTGAATCCAGTTAAGATAGTCGACGCCGTTAAACAGGCTGGTGGTGGTTGCCAGTGGAGAGAACGCGGGGTTTAAGCCAGCCCAGTAGCCGGGCCAGTCACCGGAGGCTTCGATGCTGCCGGTTTCCGTGGCATCAAACACTTCTGTGCCGGGCATTAACGTACCGCCAGATCGAAAATTGATCTGTACTTCGTCGCCGGCGAGTTTATTAACCAGTTCTACCCAGTGCTGATCAATTTTGATGAGGTCAAGGTTATCCGGCCAGGTAGAGGTCATTGTCCACTGTTCTTGGGCTTGTGCAGTGGTGGCGAGCGCTGCGAACGTGATGCTTGCCGCAAGCGTGGTGAGGCTGAATCGAGTGATCTTTTTCATGTTATTTTTCCTGGTTGGCTTAAGGCATTATTAGTGTTTGTTACCGTAATGCAGGAAAGTGCAATAAAGGAGCTAACGTTTACGTAAAGTAGAGCAAGCGCCGGACTGCACCGCTAAATTAGCACAGTCTTACTGCTGCGGTGCAACCTGAGTAAGATAAGTAAAAATCGAAAATTTTTATTTTTTTGAAATTTTATATTTATCTTAATCAGTTGCTTACGTTTTTTTCGAGATTTTTTAGCCTGCTTGATTAGGATACTTAGCGTTGAAAAACGCCTTTTTGTTCAACCAAAGTTTTAAAAAAGTTTTAAAGAAATAATGGAACTTAGGAGGCTCAATGCCAGCGTTGTCACAAGAAGGATTGACGAAAACGTTAAGTATGCCTGGTCAGTTACCCTTGCGAGCTTTAATGGCCCATGCCAAACGCTTACATAGGCGCCGATGGCGGCAGCTGGTATGGCTTACGGGAGAGCCCGCTGAGTGCCGTGATCAAGCTCTCAAACTATGGCAGAGCGCTTGCTGGCAAGCGCCTTTATGGGTTGCCCATCAGACAGATAGTGCGCCGGTTGAACTTTGGATTACGCCGCGCAAAGCGCGTACGCGTTTGGGCGCCGAGCATCAGCTTGTGGTCATGGATGCCAGCGGCAGCGCAGGCTTTGACCCTGAAGCGCTGGGGGCGCTGGCGGGTACGCTGCTGGCGGGCGGCTTGCTGGTGCTGATAACGCCTTACCCTTGGGGTGAGCGCCCAGACCCTGATTATGCCCGGTTTGCCGATCACCCCTGGCAGTGGGAGCAGTTAACCGCCCACTATTTAGCGCGTCTGGCTCGCCTGCTTGATGAGCGCACAGATATCGTTACCTGGCACGTGCCCGATCGGCCGCAGCTTCCCCGCTTGAGCGCACGCTCAGCGCACCAAGAGAGCGTTAACGACAGCGCATGCGCGACGCTCGATCAGGCCGCTATCGTTACCCAACTGGTGAACTTAAAGCGCCGCCGCCCGCTGGTCATTACCGCGGATCGAGGGCGGGGCAAAAGCGCCGCCCTGGGAATTGCCTGTGCGCGGCTTCTAGCAGGCGGCACGTCGTCTATCATCGTCACGGCTCCACGCTTGAGCGCGGTGGAAAGCCTGTTTATGCGCTTGGAAGCTCTCTGCCCCGAGGGAGCGCGCATCACGCCCAGCCGCTTTCAGCTCGCGAATAAAAGCGAGCTGTGCTTTTTACCCCCCGATGTGCTCACCGAACAGGTGGCGACCAAGAAACTGGGGGGCGATGGCAGTTATTTAATGGTTGATGAAGCGGCGGCGGTTCCGGCTTCCCTGCTCGGCCAGTGGCTTACGGCATTTCCGCGGATTGCGTTTGCGACCACTATTGATGGCTATGAAGGTTCTGGGCGCGGGTTTGCGCTGCGCTTTCGCGATGTGTTGGCGCGGCTTACACCGCAGTGGAAAGCGCTAACGCTGAATACGCCGATTCGCTGGGCTGGGGGAGACCCGCTTGAGGCAACGGTCAACCGGCTGCTGTTGTTAAAAGCGCCTCTACCGGTCTCTGATCAGCGCGATCAAGCGTCAGCCTCTTATACGCTCGAGCGCGCCGAGCTTGCTCAAGACGAAACTGCTCTTGAGGCTATGTTTGGCCTTCTGGTGCAGTCTCATTACCGCACGTCGCCCAGCGATTTGCGTCAGCTGTTGGATGGGCCGGGCACTTCGCTGCGGCTGATAGGCCAGGAAAGCGCACCGCAGGCCGTATTGGTGGCCCGGGAGGAGGGTGGCTTTACGCCTGAGCTTGCCGAGCAGGTGGCGTTGGGGGTGCGGCGGCCTCAGGGCCACCTGATGGCCCAGTCGCTTGCCGCGCATATGGGCAGCCGCGCTGCGCTTACCGCTCGTTGGCGGCGTGTGGTGCGGATTGCCACGCATCCTGAACGCCGCCGGGAAGGGTTGGGCCAACAGCTAATTGCCGAAGATAGTCGCGAGGCCGCGGGCCAAGGAGTAGCGCTGTATGGCGCCACGTTCGGCGCGGAAGCATCTCTGCTACGCTTCTGGCTGGCTCAAGGGTTTCAGCCCGTGCGCTTGGGCATCACGCGTGAAGCGGCCACAGGGGAATTTGCGGTAATGGTGGCCAGGGCGCTGAACGCTGAGGGCGAGAGCGTATTAAGTAGCTTAACGGCAAGTTTTAGCGCGTCACTACCGGGGTTGCTGGCATTCGAATTAACGACGTTACCGCCTGACGTGGTGGCGTTATTGCTAAGGGCGCTGCCTTCAATGCCGCTCACTGCTGAAGAGTGCCAAACCATCAACGATGTAGCGCACGGGCACCGTGACCCGGTATTCGCGCGGGCGGCGCTTCAAGCGCTGGCGCGTGAAACTAGTCGCCTGCAGGATATAAGCGCTGCCACTGCACACCAGCAGTTAGCGGCGTGGGCGTTTCAAAATCGCCCTTTAGCGGCAGCACACGGTGATAGCGTGCGTGCGCTGCGCCAAGTCGTTGAACAATTAGCCTCACAATACATACTTTTCCCGCATCGTTCGGAGGAGTAAAGTGGGGCGATTACTGATAATGAAGAGTTTTTATGAACGCACATTTAGACGCGTTGACGCCGTCCATCGTTTGGCGCCACTTTCGTACGCTGTGTAACACCCCGCGCCCGTCTGGGCACGAAGCCGCGCTAGTCGCGATACTCGAAGCCTGGGCCGATGCTCAGGGGCTTGCCCACGACCGTGATAGCTTTGGCAATTTACGTATTTGTAAGCCGGCCTCGCCCGGCTGTGAGCAGGCACCGGGGGTTATTCTGCAGGGCCATTTGGATATGGTGGCCCAAGCCAATTCCGACAGCACCCATGATTTCTCGCGCGACCCCATCAGTACCTATGTAGCCGATGGTTGGCTGCACGCTGAGGGCACAACCCTTGGGGCCGATAACGGAATGGGCGTAGCGGCGATTCTCGCCGTGCTTGAAGATGCAGAGCTTACCCATGGCCCGCTTGAAGCGCTATTTACCCTTGAAGAAGAAACCTCCATGGGGGGCGCGCTGAACTTGGCCGAAAACTGGCTGAAAGGCTCATTGCTGCTCAATCTGGATAGTGAAGACCGCGGCGAAGTGTATATCGGCTGTGCGGGTGGTGCTGACGTAGTGGTTGATGCGCTCCTGCCGGGTACCGCGCTGCGTGACGATGAACAGCTGATTGATCTTGCCCTAACGGGGTTGAAAGGCGGCCATTCGGGGATTGATATTCATAAGCCGCTGGGCAATGCCAACCGCCTGTTGGTGCGTGCGCTGCGTACCCTAGAAGCGTTTGATGCTCGCCTGGTGAGCTATCAGGGTGGCACGCTACGTAATGCCATCCCCCGCGAAGCGTTTGCTCAGCTTGCCCTGCCCGCTGACGACGTGGATGCCGCTTTTGACGCGCTGAAGACGCTGGAAAATACCCTGCGTGCCGAGCTAAGCACGGGGGATAGCGGTTTGGTATTGAGCGCCACGCGAAGCGTAAATCATGAGTCCGTTGAGCCGCTAACTCTGGATGCCAGCACTATGTTGGTGGCGGCGCTACATGCCGCGCCTTGCGGAGTTGAACGCATGAGTGCCGATGTGCCGGGCGTTGTGGAAACCTCCAACAATCTAGGCGTATTAAGCCTTAAAGCGGGGCGTCTGCACCTGTGTGCGCTAGTACGCTCCCTGCACGATACGGCAACCGCCGCCTTGGCTGACCGCTTTCAGGCGCTGTTTGGGTTAATTGGCGCGCGCGTGCGTGTGGAGAACAGCTACCCCGGTTGGGTGCCTCACCCAGGCAGTGCGTTACTTGCCATCTTTAACCAGCGCCATGCCGTTCTGTTTGAGCAGGAACCTGCGGTTAAGGTCATTCATGCGGGGCTTGAGTGCGGCATTATAGGCAGCAAATACCCGCACCTGGATATGATCTCGTTTGGCCCGCTGATCCGCGGCGCTCACTCACCGGACGAGCGCGTAGAGCTTGCCTCGGTCGATGAGTTCTGGCGCATGCTGCGCGCATTGATGGAAGATTTGGCTCAGAAAGGCTAGCCAACGCTAAACGGCACCGCTTAGGTGCCGTTTGTGTATCTATATCTGCGAGGAGTACTTGTTACTTACCGAGGTAAGCGTTCAGCATCCAGATAGTTTTTTCCTGCTCGCGAATATAGTCACTGGCGAGTGATGCCGTACCTTCGTCATCGGCATCCGAGGCGAATGACAGTACTTCACGCTGCAGTTCAATCAACGTCTGGTAGCCTTTTAGCACGCCATTCACGCACGCCTTGCCGTCGTGAACGTCTTTATCTTCCTGAATGTGGGAAAGCGTGGCGTAGTCGCTATACGCATGTACTGGCTTGTGACCCAGGGTCAGAATACGCTCGGCGACTTCGTCTACCTTGGTCAGCAGGTCGGTATAGAACTCTTCAAATTTGACGTGCAGCTCAAAGAAATCGCTACCCTTAACGTTCCAGTGGTAGCCACGCACGTTCATGTAAAAGATCTGATAGTTGGCCAGCAGGTGATTAAGCTTTTCAGCCAACTGACTGGCGCTGCTTTCATGTAAGCCAATGCTATTGGTATCGGTCATGTCGTACCTCCATGTTGGAGCCGAGTAAAACGGCTATCAAATCGTTTGATTAGCATAAAACGTTGCCAGGGCGCTGCAAACCAGGTTTTGTGTATCGCGCCCATAGCCTTATAGCATTGCGTTTACCGCTATAACGTTTGCGCTCTCACTGAGTAATGCTGGCACGGGCAGGGTTTTTCAAGGGGCGATGTTTTCAAGGGCAATGTTTTCAACGGCAATGTTTTCAAAGGCAATATTTTCAAAGGTCAGGGTTTTCAAAGGGCGAGGGGGTTATCCACACCCGGATAATACTTTCACAGCGCGTCGCCAGCAGTTCAGCGGTTCTGGGCAGCGCCTGTTCCAGGGTCATGGGGCCATCCGCCAAGGCAAACGCTGCTGTTACGCCTTCATCAAGACAAGCCTGCCAGCCGTCACCCAGGCTACCAGCGAGAATGATGACGGGCTTGCCCAGACGCTGGGCCGCGCGGGCAACGCCGATAGGCGTCTTGCCCGACATGCTCTGCCCATCCAGTCGGCCTTCTCCGGTAATCACAAGATCGGCGTTATTGAGCAGGGCGGGCATATCGGCCTGCTGCATAATCATTTCAATGCCGGGCATCAGCGTGGCATCAAGAAAGGCGCGCGCGGCAAACCCCATACCGCCAGCGGCACCGGCACCTGGTAAGTCGCGATAATCCTTGCCTAATACGCGGGCGCTGATATCGGCAAAGCGGCCCAGGGCGTGGTCAAGTTGAGCCACTTGATCAGGCGAGGCGCCTTTTTGCGGGCCGAACACGGCACTTGCCCCGCGCTCGCCTAACAGTGGGTTATCCACATCCACGGCGGCTTCCACGTTCAGTGACGTTAAGCGTGGGTCAAGCCCCGAAAGGTCCAGCGTTTCAAGCGTTGCCAACGCCGCGCCACCTGGGGCAAGCGGTGCGCCACTGGTTGCGGTTAGTTTTGCGCCCAGCGCTTGCAGCATACCGGCGCCGCCATCGTTGGTGGCGCTACCCCCCAGCAGCAGCAAGGCTTTTTCGGCGCCTTGATCCAGCGCCGCCAAGAGCATCTGGCCCACGCCAAAGGTGGAGGTATGCAGCGCGTCACGCTCTTCAGGGGTTAAGTGTTGTAGGCCGCTGGCTTCTGCCAGCTCGATAAACGCGGTACGCTGTTCACCCAGCCAGCCCCAGGCGGCTTTACGGGGACGGCCCAGCGCATCCTGAACATCGACAACGCAGCGCTTGGCGCCGGTCGCGGCAATCAGTGCATCAAGGCTGCCTTCGCCGCCGTCAGCCATCGGGCAGCAGTGCGTTTGCGCTTGGGGCGCGGCTTTAAGGACGCCCTGAGCCATCGCCTTGGCCGCCTGTTCAGCGCTTAAAGCATCTTTAAAACTATCGGGGCAAAGCAGGATATTCATTGCACGACCTCCGCAAATTATTGTCTTTCATCTATCGTGATATCTTTCATCTATTGTGATAGTAGGCGAGCTTAACGCGCCGCTTGGTGACAGACCAGCCGTGATGAACGTTCGAGGATCTAACATGAAGCCGATACCAATTACGCTAACCTGCCTGTTGGCACTGGCAGGCTGTCAAGTGACGCCAGACCGCTTGCCCCAGGCTGAGCCTGCGCCTTCTGCGGCGTGTTATTTCCCGAACCACGTGGCTGGCGGTGAACTCGGCGCGCTGCGCCAAAGTGTCGAGGTGCTGACTGAGTGGGGCTTTGAACTTGATTCCACCGATACAGCATTAGGCCTGGTCAGCGCAAGCCGACAAAAAGCCCTACATGGTTACTACGATCCGTATGATCGCGCCTATGGCTATGGCAGCGGAATGCGCCTTTTCGGTGGGTTGGGTATCGGGCGCGGCAGCGGTGTTGGCGTGGGGCTGGGCTTTGGCGGCGGGCTTCATCAACAGCCCCTGGAGGTCGAGCGGGTGTCGCTGTTAATCAGTGAGGAGTCCGTGCGTATCTCGCGTGATATTCGCCGCTTCGACCACCTGGGCGATATACGTGAATCCTACAGCGCGAGTAACCAGGATTTCTGCCAGCGCTTTGAAAGTGCACTCGGACAAAGCAGCCGGCCGATGAGGAGCGTGCAATGAGGCAACGTTGGCGGGTAATCATGAAATGGGCGAGTGTGAGTGCTTTGCTGGCACTACTGGCAGGCTGTGCCACTACATCACCTTCTGCCCCGCGCGAGCTGGTGTATGCCGCCCCGGTAGACACCACGTTTCGAAGCGCGGTCGAGCTGATGATGGAACAGGGCTACGTAATACGCCATGCCGATTTGGCGCTAGGCCGGGCGGAGGGGGCGCTTGCCCGCTGGCCTGAGTATCGTCTGCAGGTTCAGGTAAGGGATGCTGGTCGCGGCAGTCAGGTGAGTGTTGCGGCCTGGCGAGGTAATCAATCGCTGCCGCCGTATTTGCTGGATCCTTGGCTGGTCAGCTTACAAGCAAAATTGGGATTAGCACCGTGAAGCAATGCAGTCATCAGGTAATTGAAAGCTCCCGTTATACCGCAAAGCGCTGGGCGCTGGCGGCAGGTGCCATCAGCCTTATGCTTAGCCCGCTTGCCGCCGCGCACCCCCATGGCTGGATTGATTTCAGTATCCGGGTCATGACCAATGATGAAGGGGTAGTGCGTGGCTTGCATCAAATCTGGCGAATGGATCCCTTTTACAGTTTGGTGGTGTTTGAAGAGCTCACCCAGGTGGATGGCGTGAGTCTGGACGAAGGGCTTGATCAGCTGGGCCTGGAGATACGCAATAACCTTGCCTCGCAGCACTACTTTACCGAAATCCGCCGAGATGGTGAGCCGCTGGCGCTGGGCGAGGTCAGCGAATATACCGCCATGGAAAAAGATGGTCGGCTTGTCTTTACGTTTATCCTGCCCCTAGAAACACCCCAGCCGTTAGCCGGACACTCCCTCGATTATCAGATATTTGACCCGACGTATTACATTGAAATGGTCCATGAAGCAGAGAACAACCAGCCAACTGATAATGCGTTGGTACTGCACGGTGAGCCGGCCTGTGCGCTAAGCATTCTAGGCGCTGATCCTGACCCTGAATTAGTCATGCAGGCGGCGCTACTGGACGTAGACGAAGAAGGTGAACCAGGGCTGGGGCGCCACTTTGCCGAAACCGGCCATATCGACTGCCGTTAATCGGGTGCGACTTTCATAAAGCGATAAAGCTTTCAATGATCAAAATAGGGTGTGTTATGCAGTCGCTAGTAATGCGTAGGCCTTGGGCTTTGGTCGCTCTTTTGGTGCTTGGCGCGGTGGTGTTGATATGGGGGTTGCAAGGCGGTCTGCAGGGGATGAGCTATCAGCTACTCGCCTGGCAGCGGGAGCTTCACCGCGCGCTTACCCTGGCAATTACCGAACTTGCCCGTGAGCCCTCGCGTGCCACTTGGTGGGTGTTATTAAGCGTAAGCTTTGGCTATGGCGTTTTTCATGCCGCAGGGCCAGGCCATGGCAAAGCGGTGCTGGCAACGTATTTAGCCTCCCATGGTGGTGCCACCCGCCGAGCGCTGGGGCTTTCTTTTGCTGCTTCAATACTGCAAGGCGTTACCGCGATTGCCATGGTCGCCATTCTGGTACATGGGCTGGGGTGGCTGACGCGTCAGGCCATGGGGAGCGTTGTCTGGGTCGAGCAGGCAAGCTTTTTACTGGTAACGCTGCTGGGTGTGTGGCTATGCATTCGGGCTTACAAACAGCTGCGTGCCGCCTATCGTCCGGTGAGTTCGATGACGTTTCATCCTGTAAGCCAGGATCACGACCACAGTCGTCCTCATAACCACAATCATAGCCATCACCATAGTCACCACCACGGGCATCATCACTGCTGCGGTGGCGCGCATCATATTGAGCCGCAGCAGGCACTAGACTGGCGCACTGCCGTGATGACCGTTTTCGCGATCGGTATGCGCCCCTGCAGCGGCGCGGTGTTGCTACTCGGTGCGGCCAGCCTGCTGGGCCAGTTTTATGTTGGCGTGCTATCCGTATTGGCCATGTCGCTGGGTACCGGGATTACCGTATCAGCACTTGCGCTGGCCAGCGTCTTTGCGCGCAGGTGGGCCACGCGGCGTTTAGCCAAGCAGCAGCGCGTATCCCAACACCTTCACAAGGCGGTCGGCTGGGCGGCGCTGGCGGGTGGCTTAGCGATTATCTTGCTCGGTGTGACGCTTTCGATTGCCAGCGTTTCCCAACCCGCCAGTACGCCGCTGCTTGGTGAGCCGCCGGCCAGGCAGGGTAACCCGTTGATGCGTTGAGAGCAGGTCAATCAACCGCCAGGCGATCAATATGAGCGATAAGCTGATCACGCAGGCTGGCAAGCTGGTCAAGCGCATAAGGCTCGGCGCTGCCGTTACCCCATACCGGCGCGGGCCAGGTCGCATCAGCGTGCTTTCGCACCACGACATGAATATGCAACTGCTGCACCACATTGCCCAGCGTTGCAATATTGAGCTTGTCGCCGTCAAAGAGCGTTTTCATCACGCTACCCAGCTGGGTGGCTTCTCGCCATAGCTGGGCCTGATCTACGTCGGATAACTCGAATACTTCGCTTACATTATCCAGGCGGGGGACTAAGATCACCCACGGATAGCGCGCATCGTTCATCAATAGCGCCCGGCAAAGCGGCAAGTCAGCAATTGGAAACGTATCGGCTTCCAGGCGTTGATCAAGAGCAAACGTGTTCAATGGGCGCACTCCGGGCGTGTTGGGGTTGGTAAAAGCAAAAAATAGGTAGGTAAGAAAGCAGAATATAGTAGGTGAAATAAGAAAATGAAGACAGCCGCAGAAACTAAGCCATGGAAAACAGGCGAAATTGCCAAAACGCTGTTACGCTGAAAGTACTCCTCAGAAAGGTAGACATTGCCAGAGGAGATTTCTGTTGTCTGACACGTTAAGGAGAACATCTATGAAAAAGCTTTTAGCGACGACTTTTATCCTATTAATGACGGCAGGCGCGTTAGCCGGTTGCAACACAATTTCTGGTGCTGGCCAAGATGTGCAAGAAGGCGGTCAAGCTGTGCAGGACGCCGCTAGCTAAGGTTAGTGAAACCTTGACGATGTCGAGTGGGCTAGGCGGACGCCTAGCCCGCTTTGTGTATTAGCCACCTATTCTCTATAAAACAATTAATTAACTATAAATCAGGGCAAGCCTATGAAAACGTGGCTATATACCGATGCGGTACGCTCCTCGAAAATTGTATTAAGCGGTGGAATGCTTGTGTTGCTCTCGGCGTGCGCCACCGGGTCAGATGCCGCCAAAACGTCGGCTGCCAATGAAGCCCAGGACGCACCGCCTACATCCATGGATAGCTGCGATACCGAGGCGGTGAGCTATGCCATTGGTGAGACATTTGATGAAGCAAACGTGCCCCAGCTACAAAGCGAGAGCCAGTCGCGCCAGGTGCGGGTACTGCGACCAGGGGACGCGGCCACGATGGACCATCGTCCCGATCGGTTGAATGTACATCTGGACAATAACGATGATATCGAAGAGCTGCGCTGCGGTTAACGTAAAATCAGGATGACACACGCGGCGGTGAGTAGACCCATGATGATATTGAATGCCCTCCAGGCACCGTCACTTTTGATCCAGTGACCGATCGCCATGCCAAAGCCCGCCCAAACGGCCAAGCAGGGCATGGCGACCAGTTCCGCAAATCCGGCCAGTATGAGGGCATTGACTACCGCCGAACCGTTTTCAGGGAGAAAGCCCGCCATCAAGGCAAGCCCCATGATCCAGGCCTTGGGGTTGGCAAACTGAAACGCCGCTGCCTGCCAGAAGGTAAGCGGTATGCTATGTGAGCTGCCCTTAAGGTTAGGCGGCGGAGCGCTGGCGATTTTCCAGGCAAGATAGAGCAGGTAGGCGCTACCCAGCCAGCGAAGCCCCAGCTGTATGGCAGGAAATCGCTCAAACAGCACCCCGAGGCCCAGCGCTATATTCGAAAATAGAATAAAGCAGCCACCTACAATACCTGCCATATGCGGCAGGGTACGCCTAAAACCAAAGTTGGCACCTGACGCAGTGAGCATCACGTTGTTGGGCCCAGGGGTCAGTGTCATCGACATGATATAAAGGGCTACTGGCCCAAGTACTAACCACTGGCTACTCATAACGATCCTTCCAACGTTGACGGTTAACCTGCTCTTTGAGCATTTCCAGAATATCGTACAGCACCAATTCTGTGATCCGATTGCTTTTTTCATCGACCGTCAGCCAGCTGTCGAAGCCGCTTTCCGCCGTTCGCTCGATTAACTGTCTGAATTCCGGCGAATGAATACCCAACGCCAGTTCATCTACCAGCCGCTGAGCAACACCGCTGATGGATGCCTGCATGGCGTTGGCCGCCGTTTGCCCCATGGGCAGGCGGTGCAGGCGCTGGATCTCGGGGCTTTCGCGCAGCGTACGGCTCACCAAGTCATCAATGGCCGTCATCGCCGAGGCGCGATTAAGCTGATACGCCTCGCCAACGGTGCTTTCCAGACGCTGGACGATTTCACTGATCAGCTGCGTTTTGCGCGGCATGATTACCCGGTCAATCACGCGCTCGGTGAGCGAGTCGCTGGACAGAATCTGCTGCTGCACATTGCCCAAAAGCCGTAGAGCAATACGGTCAGAAAGTTCTTCGAGAAGGATATCGTAGTACTTGAAGAAAAACTGATAAATGGACCAGTGCTTAACGTTAATGATGCGTAAGCGGTGCAAGCGGTGGAGTAGCGACACCACGCGCAATACACGCAGTAAGCGAAAGCCGCTTAACGGAATGCAGCCCAGTACGTCATACCAATGTACAAAGGGGTAAAAAAACCAACGATGATAACGGCGCTCGGCGACCGCTACGGTCCAGCCCAGCAGTATGTCGGCAACAAAAAAGCCCACAAAAAATAGATCGATATGGAAAAAACGACTGTGAATCTCACGCTCGTAAAACGCGTGAAAAGCAGGCGTTAGATCAGCGATGGCCTGATTGATCGGCGTGATCAAATACAGAGAATCAAATAGCAAAAGTCCCAGGTTCAGCACTACCGCAATCAGAATCAGTAAATCCCAACCGATATGAGCGTACTCAACAGGCCTGGGGAGTTGTGGGTAGCGCCGCCTAATAGGCATGCAACCTCCTTGTTGATGGAAAAAACCAATACAGCGTACTAGCGCTACACAGCGCCTGCATCTAATCAATTAAGCCTGCGCCTGACAGTTTAAGCCTGTGACTGATAGTGCTGCTGGGTTAATTTCTCTTCCTGTTCGGCCTGCTTGCGGTGTTTTTTGCGCAGAGCCGCTTTTTCAAAGCGCAGCTTTTGAATCGGGGTCGTTAGTATCAACGGAGGCACGCCAGCAGGCTTGCCATCAGCATCGACAGCCACCATGGTTAGATAACAGCTATTGGTATGACGAATCAGCTTGTTACGGATATCTTCGGCAACCACTTTGATACCGATCTCCATAGAGGAGCGGCCCACATGATTGACGCAGGCTAAAAAGGTAACTAATTCGCCCACGTGAATCGGCTGCTTAAACAGTACCTGATCCACGGATAGGGTCACTACATAGTGCCCGGAATAACGGCTAGCGCAGGCATAGGCGACTTCATCCAGCTTTTTAAGAATGGCTCCCCCGTGGACTTTACCGCTGAAGTTGGCCATGTCGGGTGTCATGAGTACGGTCATCGACAGTTCGTGCTGCCCGGGTAAATCCGTTGGCGCTGTATCTGACATAACGTGTCCTTGGTTTGACTCTGCCCGCCTGTGGGCGGGCAGAGGGTTCAAGGGCTTAGAACCAAACTAAGCCCACGGAAATAATAATCCCGGTAATCAACAGCTGAATAAGGCAGAAGCCCATAATATCTTTGGCTTTCAAGCCCGCAATGGCCAGCACCGGCAATGCCCAGAAGGGCTGCAGCAGATTGGTCCAGGCATCGCCCCAGGCAACGGCCATCGCCACGCGCGAAATATCAGCCCCTAGTGCTTGCGCTGCGGGCAGCATAACCGGCGCTTGCACTGCCCACTGGCCTCCACCGGAAGGTACAAACAGGTTAACAATCCCGGCACTAAGAAACGACCAGAACGGCAACGAGGTAGCCGTGGCAAACGAAATTAACCATTCCGACATGCTTTGAGCCAAACCTGACTGCACCATGATCGCCATAATGCCCGCATAAAACGGGAACTGGATCACAATCCCGGCGCCGCCCTTAACCGCTTCATTAAGGCTGGTCAGCAGGTTGCGTGGGGTGCGGTGAAGCACAATGGCTAAAAACAGAAACAGGAAGTTAACGATATTAAGGTTTAAACCACCGTTTCTGAGGATGAAGTGGTCAAGCAAAAACAGCAGCCCAGGCACGCCAACCAGCAGAGAAAGCGCCATGCTGTTTTCAAGTCTTTCGGCGGGGCGGGTAATCCGGCCCTGCGATACTGGCTCGTCTTCCAGCAGCTGGCTATCGATATAAACACTGTCTTTCTCGTCGGGCAGCATTAAGCGATTCACCAGCGGCACCGCGATAAACAGACACACGACTATTGCCAGGTTAAAGAAGGCGAAAATAGTGGAGCTGGTGCTGATAACGCCAATCTGATCTACGGTGAAGTGACCTTCGGTGGCGATCGTCAGGGGGATTGATCCAGCTAAACCGCCGTGCCATACGATAAAGCCGGAGTAGGCGCTGGCAACTAGCAGGCGATAGTCCACCCGCACCAGGCGGGCAAGCTCTTTAGCAAAGAGCGCCCCGACCACCAAACCAAACCCCCAGTTGATCCAGCTGGCGGCAAGCGACACCAGGGTGACCAGAATAATCGCCCCGCCTGCGCTTTTTGCGGTGCCCGCAAGCTTTTGTAGCATGCGCTTTACCGGCGGCGAGCTTGCCAGCATGAAGCCTGTCACCAGCACCAGCAGCATCTGCATGGAAAAGGTTAATAATCCCCAGAAGCCGTCCCCCCACATACGCATCACCGCCAGTGGCGTTTGGCGCTCCACGGCAATGGCGGCAACCGCTGCTACGATGGTCAGGAGTAGCACAAAAATATACGGGTCGGGCAGATAGCGCTCGACCAGCTTGACGGCCGGTTTCGATATCATTTTTAGCATGAGTGGCTCTCTTATTTTTTATAGGAATTGCGTTGCTAATATACGGCGGTGTGGTTCGGCTTTCACGTTTAAAAAAGTCCGCTTTTAGAACGATAAGCCAATGGATAGCACGGCGGCGGATTTATTTAAACGCTTAACACCAACGGGTATGCCGGTAGCGTTGATAGTACCCAATAAGCACCCCGGAACGAACCGTAATAAACAGCGTAAAGGCGAGCCAAAGACCATGATTGCCAAGGCCTTGAGTAAGCCACCAGGCGGGCAGGTAGAAAAGAATGCCGATAAAGATGCTGTTGCGCATTTCACGTACCGCGCTGGTGCCGATAAAAATACCGTCTAGAAGATAGCTCCACACGGCAATTAACGGCATTGCCACCATCCAGGGAAGGTACACGGCAGCGGTTGCCCGCACTTCCTCAAGACCTGTCAGCAGGGCAACCAAGTGATTACCGCCAAATGCAAAGAGCAGCGAGGCGCCGCCTGCCGTCCAGAAAGAAAACAGCGCCACCCGGCGAACGATAGATGCCAGCTCCTGCCAGTCGCGGCGGCCATAGGCGCGGCCGACCAATGATTCCGCCGCGTGGGCGAAGCCATCGAGTGCATAGCTTGTCAGCATAATAAACTGAAGCAGTACGGCGTTGGCGGCCAGAACTGTATCGCCCTGACGCGCACCCTGCGCGGTAAAAAAAGCCATGACGAATAGCAGCCCGAGCGTGCGGACAAACAGATTGGCGTTGATATTGAAAAGGGCCGTATAGGCGGAAAGCGCCAGCAGCCGAGCGCGCAAAAAATGTCCTTCGAGTGTTTTAAGCTGGCGCAGCACCAGATAGCCGCCAAATGCCAGCGCGCTATAGTCGGCAATCACGCTTGCCCAGGCAACGCCATTGCTGGTCATGCCTAGCCCCACCACAAACCAGATATCCAGCACGATATTGATACTGTTGGTCAGCAGCAGGATCATCAAGGTCACGCGAGAGTTCTGTTGACCTAAAAACCAACCTAAAATCGCATAGTTGGCGAGAACAGCGGGGGCCGACCACAGTCTTATCTGAGCATATTCACGGGCCAGGGGCGTCGCTGCGTCACTGCCGTCCAATAGCTTCAGCCCCAATGAGACAAGCGGAGTGGAGAACAGAATTAAGAGTACGCCGATCACTCCAGCGATGATCAGCGATTGGCCCAGCAAATGGCGTACGTCGCTATCGCTTTCCCGGCCCATTGCCTGGGCCACCAGGCCGGTAGTGCCCAGCAGGTCACACTCGTGTAAATTTATGTTGACATGAGCCTGTAAGCATTGAAAAACGCGACTTTATGTTCAAAGCGGCCCATTTCTAATGACAAGTTTATTAATGTAAGAATATTGACAGAATTGCAGTGGTTTCTGCGTAAATTATGTCAACATTATTATTGCGTGTAATAGTTGAGAGGGTAAGGTATCGCGCAGGATAGTTTTGAGCGGGTGCCCACTTATAGTAGCTGCGCTAATAGCTCAGCCAAAGGCTGAGCTTTGTATATCAGTCTAATAGGTTTACCCGCAGCTTCTCCCCCGCTTTGCGCGCTTCACAGTCGACTCTGACACTTCAAAGTGCTTAGCAGTCTTGCTGATGCTTGCCTCGTTCTCTTCCCTCCAGAGCTTTATCTCAACGGCGTCAGACTTCTTGGGACGACCCAGGTGTCGGCCTTCAGCTTTTGCACGTCGTATGCCAGCCATTTGTCTTTCCCGGATGTTAGAGCGTTCGATCTCCGCCATTGCGGCTAGCATCGTAAGCATTGCTTTTCCGATGGGAGTGTTGAGATCAAACCCTTCACGCAGGCTGATGATCGACACTCCTTTGCTTTGCATGAATTGCACCGTATTCAGCACATCGACTGTATCTCGACCTAGACGATCAATCGCATAGACCACTAGCACGTCGCCTTCACGTACATATTCTGCCAGGGCCGAAAAGCCCGCACGCTGCAGAGCAGGCAACACCCCCGAAGTTGCCTCGTCACTCCACCAACGTTCGATATTATGGCGATGCGAAATCTCGCTACGTTGAGAGTGAGTGCTCTGATCACTAGAGCTGACTCGGAGATAGCCGATCATTGCCATTGAGCTGTACCCTCAATTTTGGATCATAAGGTAGGGCTTTCTTTTGAACCTAGGCCATAACCCAAAAAGACACTTATGACCCATATAGATTCAAAGATAATAGAAGTAGGTCAAAAGGTACGCTTTTTGACCCACAAAACCTTACAGAGTCTATATAAGAGACAAAAGATGTTGGCGGTAATATTCCGAGAAGCTTAGCGTTAGCAGGGGAGGCTCAAGAGACAGCATCTCACGCTCATTGATGTTTTCTGCAGATAACGGTGGACCATTATCTGCAGCTGACTCTCCCTTTTGAGTGCTGCTCATTTGATTGGAACCCGCTTGCTCTAATCTTAGGTTCAGCTTTTGGGTTTGAAGCATTGCCTGATCTTCGGGCAAATCGTCAGCAATTCGCTGCGAGTATTTACGCAGTAGCGGCTCGGCGATCACATAGAGCCATGCTGTTACATCTGAGTCGCCCATTTTGCGTAAAATGCGCCCTAAAACCTGCCGGTAATGCAGCTCTGTTCGAATCCTGCTCAGGTACGTACAAACGCATAACCGTTGGATATCAGTTCCTTCGGAAATCATGCTTACCGCGACAATCCAGCGCGTACTGTTATATCGGAATTGGTCAATTAGTTGATGCGCCTTTGGTGTTTGGCTAGTTACCACCACATAACTTTCACCCTTATGAAGCAAAAGCTCAGCGATTTGATGAGCATGTTCAATATCAGTAGCAACGACTAGACCGCCAGCATTAGGCACGCTGTTCCGCTCTTTGTTGAGTCGGTCAATGCCTAGGTCTAGCACCGCATTCAGGATGTCGTCGTGTCGCAACAGGTCTTCGTAGCTGACTGGCGACTCACTAAGTAGCTGTTGAAATGAGGAAAACGCTCTTACCGATGCTGTGCTCTCGTTCTCTTCGGTCAAGCGGATCAGTGGGTTATCGATGAGCGTAATTCGTGGCGAGCGGCATACACCGTCTTGAATGGCGGTTTTAAGGTCGTAACGGTAATCGCAAATAAGTTTGCCTTCTGGATCGCTGTAGCGAGCTAATGCGATAGGTAACTCATCCGAACGCCAGGGCGTTCCTGACAGCGCTAACGTGTAAGTGGCCGCATTTTGGATACGCTGAATTATCTGCTGGCCCCACGTGTTGCTGAGGAGCGGATCATGGCCTGCACAGTGATGTATCTCATCGAAAATGGTCAATGTGCGATGTTCTGTGAATAATGTCCAAAAATCCTCAGGGTGATATTCCATTGATTGGTAGGTATAGGCAGCCCCTACCGACGCAAGCGTATCGCCAAACCGCTGATTCAACACGACGGTAAAGGTACGTTGGATACCAGCCACCACTTCTCTCGTTGGCGCAAAGCAGATAACAAAATCAATATGTCCTTCTTCAAGGAGCCATCGCGTCATTTCAGCTGCCAGTCGGGTTTTTCCGCTCGCAGGTGTTGCTTGCACGAAAAAGTCGCTATGGAGTAAGTAGTGAATCTTCGCTAGCTCCAAGCACTCTGCTTGCCATCTCCGCAGCCTCGTGCTCATGTACCCCCCAGCCGATGTAGAGATTTTTCTAGCGCACGCACTCGGCCCATTAAGCGTGCGCTCCGGTCATAAGCATCACGATGATCAACCACGATACTCGGCTTGAGATCGGGGTATTCATCCATAAGCTCACGGAACGCCTCGACTTCACCCAGTGTAGAAAGGAATTCACTTTGCGTTTCCTTTAACGCTTTCTCCAAGGCGTATTGGCTCGAAGCCTTCATAGCACTGGGGCTCTGTTCACTACTACTTTCGTCTTTTGGAATAACGGTTGTCTCCGTTGTTTCATTAGCTGTTTGCGACACGAGCCGCTGGTGCCATGCTTCAAAGCTTTCTCCCTCTAAGCACAAGCTCGCTTCTCTTATTGAAGGCAAAACAAAATAGAGCTGATCCCGTTTGCGTTTTTCACGGTCTTTCTCCACCAAACCAGCGGTGATTAGCTTTTTAATTCTTTCGTAGATAAAACGTCGCAGAGCAACTCGTTGCTCTGCTGCTATGCCATGTTGGTGTGCGTATTGATCACGGAGGCTGCGTATCGTGAATTGAGCGTTATCAGTTTCTAAAAGGAGCTCGAAAATGCGCTCCTCAATCGAAGGAGGGGTACCCGACATGACCATCACCGTAGGAGAGGTAAAAACGAAATGCGGATTATAGTCCGTGGCTAGATAGGCCGCAACGAAGGATAGTCCCGCCAAAAGGAAATGAGGCGGGTATGAGTGAGCTAGCGACGACGCTGGGTAGAAACATTAGGGAAAAACGAAAGAAAAATGGCTTCTCGCAAGACGCCTTTGCCTTAGCTGCTGGCATCGACCGCAGCTATATAGGAAGAGTCGAACGTGGAGAAGTTAATATTACCGTGGAAAAATTATATGAGATCGCTGCCGTGCTCCAATGCGAGCCAACCTCTCTTCTGCCTGCTCAAAACACTCTGTGAAGGAGAGGGCTAAAACCGGCCAGGAGCGGTCTTTTAGGTGTCACTGATGTAGCGCTTAAACGCCACTAGCATGCGCGGCTTTGCAGTGAAGGCAAAGCCGCAACGGAAATGCGTCGCCGTGCCTAGCCTTGTTAGCTGATACTATTGTAAACGCCAATAAAGTTATCAATTTGGCTTCTATCAGCTCCCGAATCTTTCAAATATGCGAATGCGGCTTCGGCTTTTGAATACTCCATTTTTGGATCTATATTATTCTCAATAAGCTTAGACTTCCACCATTTTATATTTTGCTCGGAGTCGTTTTTCATTATCTGGTAGACAACAAATGTGTAAACTCCGCAATTATCCTTATCACCCCAATTTACGATATTCTGTACAAATAACCGCCCGCGCTCTGGCCCCATTGCAGACAACATATTGTCGACAAACTGTCGCTTTATTCCTAGAGACAAAGCAATAATATTTGCAGCTTTTCTAGGCTTTGCAGTTGTTAACTTGTAACCGAAAAAGAGCACAACCACTACTCCAATTAAAATATACCAAGTCATTTAATTACTCCTTTTTATTGAAACTATTCAGCAAGCCAACGCCTTGGTTTAGCGCAGCTCATGTAGCGCAGCGAAATGGGCGTCCGGTGTAGGGCCGGAGGCCCGGAACGTACTACAACAACTTGTTAAATTTTCATGCGGTGACAATGGAATAAGCGCCATAAACTACCAACAAAATGCCTATGATCGACATAAGGTTACCGGGAAGATTGTTGAACCGCTGCATTTCCCAATCTCGCACCGTTGACCCATGAGGTGTCTCTCGTTCATATGGAGCTTTGCGATGGCTAGCCCATTCACCGAGACCTAT
>NZ_JBQSWC010000036.1:0-58244 GCF_052376775.1 Halomonas sp. AOP43-A1-21
ATCACAGTGCGAATATCGAGCTTGGTGTGCAGCTCGCGCAGTTTATTGGTGTCGGTATCGACCACGGTGATGTCGTTTTCCTCGCGGGCGAGGTGCTCCGCCAGGGTACCGCCGACCTGGCCGGCGCCGAGAATGATGATTTTCATTACTGAGCATCGGTTCCATTAAAAGCGCCAGCGCAATGTCTAACGTGAAGTCCTAATATAAAGTTCTGATATAAAGTTCTGATATAAAGTCCTGATATAAAGTGCTTATACACAGTTCTTATACACAATTCTTATATACAGTTCTTATATACAGTTCTAACGTAATGCGCTGCAACAAAGACGGCGGCCAGTGTAAACCAGCCGCCGTCGAAAAGCAGGTAGGATTTATTCCAGCGTGAAGCCAACTTTGACAGTGACCTGCCAGTGAGCAACGCGACCATCTTCAATATGACCACGGGTATCGGTCACTTCCAACCAGCGCATGTGCTGAATGGATTCTGAGGCTTTAGCAAGTGCGTTCTGCACGGCGTCCTCGATACCTTTTTCGGAAGAGCCGGTGATTTCTACGTGCTTGTAGGTATGTTGCGTCATGTTATCTCCATCCTTAGTCATGAATTCACTACTTACGTTTAAGCAGTATGCTTCTCTAGTCTGGCATAAAAAAAGCCATCGTGACGTCCCTGTTCGGGAAACAGCTGACGACCTTGGCCGCTCGGCACTCCCCAGGCAACGTCATTGGGCGTGGTCACCTTGGCATCCGGTGTCCGGGCTAAAAACGCATCGATCTGCTTGGCGTTCTCTTCAGGCAGTACTGAACAGGTGGCGTAGAGCAGCGTGCCGCCTTCGCGTAGCAGAGGCCACAAGTTATCCAGTAGCTGCTGTTGCAGCTTGGCTAACTGGCGGATGTCCTCTTTACGGCGCAGCGCCTTGATATCTGGATGGCGCCGGATAACCCCGGTACCGGAGCAAGGGGCATCCAGCAGAATAGCTTCAAACGGCGTGCCGTTCCACCAGTCACGCTCGGCGGCATCGGCATGCTGCAATTCAGCGGATAAGCCTAACCGGTTGAGGGTGTCTTCAACGCGCGATAGACGGTGGTTGTCGCTATCCAGAGCGGTCAGGGCAATATCGAACTGCTCAAGCAAGTGAGCGGTTTTACCGCCGGGCGCGCTACACGCATCCAGCACATGGGCGCCTGCTCGGGGAGCAAGCGCTGGGCCCAGCAGTGCGGCGCTAAGCTGAGCCGCCTCATCCTGCACGCTGACGTGGCCTTCGGCAAACCCAGGCAGGGCCGTCACGTCACACGGGGTATGCAGCGTAATGCCATCCGGCGAGTGGGTGCATAGCTCGCCGTTTAAGCCGGCCTCAACGAGCTTTTCCAGGTACGCTTCACGGTCGTTATAGCGCTGGTTAACCCGCAGAGTCATGGGGCCGGGCTCATTATTGGCCTCGACGATGGCACGCCACTGCTCGGGCCAGGCGTTGCGCAGCGTATCCAGCAACCAGCGAGGATGTGACAGCGCAACGCTTTCATCGCGGTCGACCGCTTCCTGGAGCGCATCGGATTCTCGCTGCAGGCGGCGCAGGCAGCCATTTAACACGCGGGTTGCCCACTCCTTGCCCAGCAAACGCGCGGCGCCCGCCGTTTCACCTACCGCCGCGTGGGCAGGAATGCGCATATACAGCAGCTGATAAATACCCACCAACAGCAGGGCATGGATATCGCTGTCACGCTTTTTAAAAGGCTGTTTCAGCAACGTGGCGGCAAGAGCTTCCAGGCGTGGAAGACGGCGGCAGGTGCCAAAGCAGAGCTCTTTTAAAAGCCCTCGATCGCGGGCAACTACGCTGTGTTCATCCAGACTTGAAAGTGAGCCTTGCTGGCTAATCACCGGTGCCAGAGCGCGAGCGGCGGCGGCGCGAACGTCTTGGCCGCTATTGGCTGACGGGCGCCCGCGTTGCGCTGAACGTTGTTGGCTCATAAAGAGTCTCCTTGCTGGGGTTGCTGACCAAGGCGGGTGCCGGTGGTAAGGCGTGCGTGGCGGGCATTGAGTAAGTCGCGCACCGCCATGGCTTTGCCGCCCGGCAGTTGGGCGCTGCTGATGCAGAGGACCTCGCGGCCTTCAGCGCCGCAGGCGATGCGCAGATGATCTTCGCCATGCTCCAAAAGCATGCCGGGAAGCTGCGGGGCGTGCTCGCCGCTCTCAATGCTTGCCATCAGCAGGCGCAGGCGGTCATCGCCCAATTGGCACCAGGCAACCGGCCAGGGGTTGAAGGCGCGAATTTTACGCGCAAGCTCCTCAGCGGGCCGGGTAAAGTCCAGCTCGGCTTCGGCCTTGCTGAGTTTGGTGGCGTAGGTGACGCCTTCGGCAGGCTGAGGTGTGGCGCTCGCCTTGCCTTGGGCGATATCGTCCAACACGCTCATTAACGCACCGGCGCCTTGAATAGCCAGGCGGTCGTGAAGGTCACCGCCGGTGGTGCGCTCAGTAATCGGCGTGCGTACTTCGTGCAGCATCGCCCCAGTATCCAGCCCCGCATCCATTTGCATGATGGTTACGCCCGAGGCGGAGTCGCCCGCCTCAATTGCGCGCTGAATGGGTGCCGCGCCGCGCCAGCGGGGCAGTAGCGATGCATGCACGTTAATGCAGCCCAGGCGCGGCGTATCGAGCACTACTTGGGGGAGCAATAATCCGTAAGCAACGACCACCATGATATCCGCGTTAAGTGCCGCCAATTCGGCCTGGGCGTCGGTATCTTTAAACGTCTGGGGCTGGTAAACCGGCAGATCGTGTTCAAGGGCAAGCTTTTTCACAGGGCTGGGCGTGAGTTTGCGTCCGCGCCCCGCTGGGCGGTCAGGCTGGGTATACACCGCCACCACTTCATGGTTGCCATCCAGTAGAGCCGCAAGGCTTGAGGCTGCGAAATCAGGCGTGCCAGCAAAAACAACGCGCAACTGTGACATGACAATAGCTACCTAATAACAGGGAAAAAGAGAAAGCCCAGACCAACAATAAAGGCCGAGAAGCGAAGGCATACAACAACTGTTGTGATCACCGGGCTTCTCGGCCTTAAGCGTTGTCATCACGCTTGTCGCAAACGTTTCAGCAAAACTTTCTTGCGAAAACCGAAGTAAACTATGATAAAACGAGGCTATGCAAAACGTAGCTGTAATAAAACAGAGCTAGCCGTTGTCCTGCATCAGCTTATGGCGTTTCTGCATTTTTTTCATAATGCGATCACGTTTAAGCGGCGACAGGTAATCAACAAACAGTACGCCTTCCAGGTGGTCGTACTCGTGCTGAATACAGTGTGCCAGCAGGCCGTCAGCCTCAATTTCGTAAGCATCGCCGTTGCGGTCAAGGGCGTTGAGTTGGACCTTCAGGTAACGCGGCACTTCGGCGTAGTGCTCAGGAATCGATAGGCAGCCTTCTGAAAGCGGTTCCTGCTCTTCGCCGATAGGCGTGTAGCGGGGGTTGATCAAGACAAGCGGCTGCGAATTGTCTTCGCTGACATCCATGACGACGACGCGCCGATGGACATCGATCTGGGTGGCCGCAAGACCAATGCCGCGAGCGTCGTACATGGTCTCTAACATATCGTCGACAAGTTGGCGGATCTCATCGTCAACGGTTTCCACCGGTACCGCCTTGGTGCGCAGGCGCTCATCGGGGAATTCGAGAATAGGAAGTTTGGCCATGAGTTTACAATCACCGTTATGCTGAATCTTTGATAATCAGGCCGGGTCGTTGCGGCCTCACACTGTTCTAATAACTATTATATCACGCTGACAGCACTCCTGGGCATGGGCGCAGGGCCAGCAGCGCGGTGAAAGTCGATCGCAACATCCTCAAGGAGCGTGGGATGACGATACTAGCCTTTAGCGATGTCACGGCCATGCAGCGCGCCCCACGCGTACTGCGTAAACGGTCACTCTACTTAGCATTGGGCCTGAAAAGCGCCGCGCTAATCAGCCTATCGCTGTGGGTAAGCATGTCCGCGGCAGGTAGTGATCAGAATGATGCGCGGCTTAACGAATTAAACCCGCTATCGCCTGAAAGCCTGGATGCCTTCTGGCGTGAATACCGCGTAGTGGAGCCGGGCGAAGCTGTGCAAGCGCCAGCTTACGTCATTGGCGGCGAGAATCAGCGCCTGCTCCATGCGCCGGGCGATACGATTTTTGCGCGAGGCAACGTACAGGAGAATGTACAAAAGAATGCACAGGATATTGCGCAGAAGAGTGCCACGCTAGGTATTTACCGCCCGACGCAAACCTATACCGCTGACGACGGCACGCCGCTGGGCCAAGCGCTCACTAACATTGGCGAGGCGCGCCACTTGCGCACCGCTGGCGATATGCTGGCACTGGAAATACTCCGCGCCCATCAGGAGGTGCGGCGTAATGATCTTATCCTTGTTCGGGAACAGCACCCGCCGCCCTCTGCGCTACAGCCGCAACTGCCTCCCCGCAACGTGAGTGGACGTATTCTTGATGTGCCAGACGGGCTGCGTTTTATAGGCCGCCTGCAGATCGTGAGCATCGATCTGGGTACTCAGGATGGCTTGCAAGCCGGGCATGTCCTTCAGGTTAACCAGCCAGGCGAAACGTTTGATGACCCGCCAGTGACCCAGCTGCCGCCGACGCCCTCGGGCAAATTAATGGTCATTAAGCCTTATCAGCAGGTGAGCTTCGCGCTGGTGATGCAGACATCCAACGTGCTGGAAGTCGGGGATCAGGTAGTGTTCCCGAATCAATAGGATACTTTTAAATCGGACATGCACTTTAAGGAGAGCCAATGGATGCCAGCGAGTGGTTAGTCGTTAACGCCTTGCCGGGAATGGGCGCCTTGCGGATTAGCCAACTGGTGGCCCGCAAGCCACGCTGGCCGGAAGGCTGGCTTGCCGCGCTGCCCAGTAATGCCGCCAGCGCGTTAAGGCTATGGCTTGAACATCCAGAGCGCAGCCCGCTTCAGCAGTGTGTAGACGATGCCTTGGCATGGCAGCAGGGTGGACATCATCGGCATATTTTGCATCGTCATCATCCTGCCTGGCCTGAGCTGTTAAACGAGTTGCCGGACCCACCCGCCATCTTATGGGCGCAGGGGGATCTTGCGGCGCTTAACGGGCCGACGCTTGCCATGGTGGGGACGCGCAAACCTACTTCCGAAGGCAGCGCCAATGCGCAGGGGTTTGCACGGGAGCTGGCTTGTCGGGGGTGGTGCATCGTTAGTGGTATGGCATTGGGGATCGACGGCATTGCCCAGCGCGCGGCGCTCAATGCCGGAGGTAGCAGTATCGCAGTACTGGGCTGTGGCGTGGACGTTATTTATCCTGCCAGACACCGCGACCTTCACGAGCAGCTAAGTAACGCCCCCGGAGGGCTGCTGTTATCGGAACACCCGCCGGGCACAACGGCGCGCCCAGCGTTCTTCCCGCGCCGCAACCGGATTGTGACCGGGCTTTCCCTGGGCACGTTAGTAGTGGAGGCCACGGAGAAAAGCGGCTCGTTGGTTAGTGCGCGCCTGGCACTGGAGCAGGGCAAAGAGCTATTTGCGGTGCCGGGTTCGCTGCATAACGTACAGGCACAAGGCTGCCTGCATCTCTTACGTAACGGGGCAACGCTGGTGCGCCACGTTGACGATATTGTTGAGGAATTGCAGCAGTGGGCAGGCCACTTTCTACCCCAAGCAAGTCATGGCCAGGCAGACTATGATCAGACAGGCCATCAACAAGCAGGGCGTGATCAGCTAGCGGCTGCATCTTCATCTTCACTACCATCTTCACTACCCCCGCGCGAAAGCGAGCCGCTGCCGGATACGCTGCTTAACGCTTTATCCGCAACACCCGTGCCCCTTGATGTGCTGGTACACAATACCGGCGAAACCGTCAGCGGTTGTCAGCAGCGGCTACTGATGCTGGAACTTGATGGATGGGTGGCCCAGCAGGCGGGTGGCTGGGTGCGTTTGCCCAGGCCATGATAAAATATGCGTATTCTCATTATCGCCCGTCGCCTCTAGTAGAGCAGGAGTTGCCATGAAACCGGCCACCAACCTCGAAACTGCCGTTAATGCGTTACATGCAGGTGGCGTGATTGCCTGCCCCACCGAAGCGGTGTGGGGGCTTAGCTGCGACCCGGATAACGGCGAAGCACTGACGCACCTGATGCGCATGAAGGCACGTGACCCCGCCAAGGGCGTTATTTTGGTCGCTGCCAGCATCAAGCAGTTCCAACCCTGGCTAAGCCAACTGCCGCTCGCACTACACGCACCGCTGGCTGCCAGCTGGCCCGGCCCCAATACCTGGTTAGTGCCGGATAATGGCCGCAGCCATCCCTTGGTGCGCGGTGCTCACCAGCGCGTAGCCTTGCGGGTGACCGATCACCCGTTGATGAAAGCATTATGCGAAGCGTTTGGCGGGCCGCTGGTGTCTACCTCGGCCAATCGCGCCGGAGAGCCGCCGGCCATGAGCAGTGACGAAATTGTCAGCATTTTTGGTCAGGAGATCGCCGCAATGGTTGCTGGTGAGCTTGGCGGTAACTCGCGGCCCAGCACTATCCGCGACCTTGCCACGGGTCAGGTGATGCGCGCCTAGCCGTGGCCACTTTTCTGTATGACGCCATGGCGGCGCGCCTGGGTGAGGCACGCGCTGCGCAAAATCCCGGCCCCTTTCCTCTGGATGGCCTGGTGCGCAATATTCATGGCGACTTTACGCCCATGATGTGCGGCGGCATCAGCGCGCTGCTCTTGCAGATGCTGCATCCGCTGGCGCTGGCTGGCGTATGGGATCACTCAAGCTTTCGTCATGATATGGTCGGGCGGCTAAGACGCACCAGCGACTTTATCGCCACCACCAGCTTCGGTACTTTCGAGCAGGCCGAAGAGGCGATTGCCCGGGTGCGCCGGGTGCATGCCAAGGTACGCGGCCACGCCGCCGATGGCCGTCCTTATTCTGCCGACGATCCGGATCTTCTTACCTGGGTGCATGTCGCTGAGATGAGCCGCTTCATGGCTGCGCATCTGCGTTATCGTAATCCTCAGCTTGAGCGCGAAAGCCAGGATCGTTACTTTTTCGAGACCGCCTGTATTGCCGAGGCGTTGGGCGCAAGCAACGTACCCGATAGTCGCGCTGCGATTGATGCATACCTGGACGCTAAACGGCGTGAACTCATTTGTGACGAGCGCACCCGGGAAGTCGTGCAGGTATTGCTAGATGCCCCGCCGCGCCATGTGATCTTTGGCCCGGCCGGTGCGCTTTTCATGCGTGCAGGAATCGATCTACTTCCCGAATGGGCCGCAAATCAGCTTGAACTGAACATGCCACGGATTCAGCGCCGCCTGGTACGGGCCGGGATCAAAAGCGCCATGCCTATGATCAGCCGGGCGGTGCGAAGCGGTGCCTATCGCCGAGCGCTCACGCGTTTCCAATCACGATCGTAACGCTTTAGAACTCGTCTATTTTTGCCGATTCGCCCTTCACCCCTTACCATTACTATTAACCCTTTTGACACCATCTTGGAGACACCGTGGCCCAAGAGCACCTGAATAATGTTAAAACGTACCTGCTGGACCTGCAGGAGCGGCTCTGCGAGGGCCTGGCCGCCGCCGATGGCCGTGGTACATTCCGCGAGGACAGCTGGCAGCGTGAAGAGGGCGGCGGCGGTCGTTCTCGGGTCATTGAGCAGGGCGGCGTGTTCGAAAAAGGCGGCGTCAATTTTTCCCATGTCTACGGTGCTAAGCTACCGCCTTCTGCCACCGCTGCCCGCCCGGAGCTTGCCGGACGCAGTTTTCATGCGGTCGGGGTTTCCTGGGTGCTGCATCCTGAAAATCCGCATATCCCCACTAGCCATGGCAACGTGCGCTTCTTTATCGCCGAGAAAGAGGGTGAGCCACCGGTGTGGTGGTTTGGCGGTGGGTTTGATTTAACCCCCTACTACCCGGTGCTCGATGATGTTGTGCATTGGCATCGGGTTGCCAAAGCCGCCTGCGACCCCTTTGGCGATGACGTATACGCCCGCTATAAGGCCTGGTGTGACGACTACTTCTACCTAAAGCATCGCGACGAAACTCGTGGCGTGGGGGGGCTGTTTTTTGATGATCTCAATGCGGGCAGCTTTGATGAGTGCTTTGCCTTTCAGCGCGCCGTAGGCGATAGCTTTTTGGATGCTTATCTGCCTATTGTGGAGCGACGTAAAACCGATGCCTGGGGCGAGCGTGAGCGTGAATTCCAGCTTTATCGGCGTGGCCGCTATGTAGAGTTTAATCTGGTGTGGGACCGGGGCACGCTATTTGGCCTGCAAAGCGGCGGGCGTACCGAGTCGATTTTAATGTCCATGCCGCCACTTGCGCGCTGGGAATATGCTTACACACCCGACGCCGACAGCGCCGAAGCCAAGCTTAATAGTTATCTGGTGCCTCGTGACTGGCTGGGGATTAGCAGGTAATAAATAAGCAATCCAACGAACGCTTACTGACAATGCACACATAACTACGTAAGGGGATCTTTGGAATATGAAAGAATGCATAGGAGCGAGCCAATGAGTGACCGTTACTGCGTGTTTGGTAATCCCATAGAGCACTCAAAATCGCCACTGATTCACACCGAGTTTGCCCAGCAAACCAAGCAGGACATTGAATATACGAAGGAACGGGCGCCTCTGGATGGCTTTGCCGAAACTTGGCGATCGTTTGTTGAGAAAGGCGGGCGTGGTGCCAACGTAACCGTGCCTTTTAAAGGCGACGCCTTTGCGCTATGCGACACTTTAAGTAAACGTGCCCAGCGAGCCAAAGCGGTTAATACACTAACGGTAGGTGGCAATGGGCTGACGTATGGTGATAACACGGATGGCGTGGGCTTGATACGTGATCTGAACTATCACCGGGTGCCCCTCACCGATAAACGTGTGCTGGTGATTGGTGCGGGTGGCGCCGTGCGGGGCGCTCTGGAGCCACTGCTTGCCGAGCAGCCCGGCGAGGTCGTCCTGGTTAACCGTACCGCTGAAAAAGCCCAGCAGCTGGCAGATGATTTTGCTGACCTTGGCGAGCTGCACAGTGGAGGGTTCAAGGAGATTAAAGGCCCGTTTGATGTCGTGATCAATGGCAGTAGCGCAAGCTTAAACGGTGAGTTGCCACCGCTGCCGGGTAACTTATTTACAGAAGGTGCCTGGGCCTACGACATGATGTATGGCGCAGTACAAACGGTGTTCTTGAAATGGGCGGGTACTCATGGTGCTAAGCGATTGGATGGCCTGGGAATGCTGGTTGAACAGGCGGCAGAAGCGTTCTTTTTATGGCGCAATGTACGCCCTGATACGACCCAGGTACGCCAGATGATACGCCAGATGCTGAACGCCGCCTAACGTCTAAATCATTACGCCAAGATGAGGGCGGTGTCTCATCTTGGCGAATACATCCGTACGCCCTAACTGCTCAAGGGCGCTTGCAGCTAGGCGTCTGCCCATTGCTGCGTGCCTGTTCATAGGTCGCAAGCGCTCTATCCATATTGGCCTGCAGGCCTTCAATACGCTGGCCTTGATTGGGGTGGGTTGACATCCACGCTGGGGGAGCGCTGCCGCCTGAGGCTGCCTGCATATTTTCCCAAAGCGTTACACTTTGACGTGGATCAAAACCTGCTTGGGCCATCAGATCCAGGCCAATAACGTCCGCTTCGCTTTCGTGGCGGCGTGAGAAGGGTAGCGCAATGCCGTACTGCGCGCCCATACCCAGTACGCCCATCAACTGTTGTCCACCGGGGCTCTGCATACCCGAGGCGCTGGAAATCACCGACAGCCCCAGCGAAGTAGCGCTTTGGGTCGAGGCGCGCTCATTGGCGTGGCGGGCGAGTACGTGGCCAATCTCATGGCCGACGACGGCTGCCAGCTGGTCTTGAGTGGTAGCAACATTCAACATGCCGGTGTTTACGCCCATGTAGCCGCCAGGGAGAGCGAAGGCGTTAGGCTGCTCGGCCTTGAACACACGCACCTGCCAATCCAGGCTGCGCTGATCGCCAGGTAGCACGTCAACAATCGCATCGGTGATGCATTGCACATAGCGCAGGCTGGCCTGGTCAGCGGTGGGAATATCCTTCTGGTACTGAGCAAATGCCTGCTGGCCCATCTCGTTAAGCTGGTCGTCGGAAAGCAGCAATAATTGCGAGCGCCCGGTGGGTGAGGTAGAACAAGCCGCGAGCGAAGCGCATAGCGCGGTAACAGCCAATGGACGAAGCCAACGCATAAGATAGTTTCCTTCTGGACGAATAGGTTCTCTACTCACAAGATAACCATTGAGAGCGGTCAAGCAATACCGCCATCATAACTGACTTTACTTGAGGATAGGTATGGGAGGATAGCTCTGTGAGGGTCGGTCTGTGAGGATAGGTATGGACGCGGAATTGAGCCAACCTTTAACCAAGCTACTTGATCATGTCGGTCAATGATTGCCACCGGAAGAACCATTGAAATATCCATGGGTGGCTATGCGGCAGTTTGCGGCCCACTGGGTAGGCCGCAAACGTCTGGAGGAAAAACGTTAACGCTGAGGCGTTAGCTGACCATCTTCGCCCACATTCAGGCGGATAGTCGGCGTTAACAGCCCGGCAGGCAGCGTCATGCCCAGCCCGCGCAGGTCGCCTGGCGTGATGGCCAGTTGACTGCCCGCCGGGAGCTCACCCTGAGCGGCGAGCTGCCGGGCTAAGTTCAGCATCGGCGCCATCTTCTGGGTGTCTGTGCCTAAAACATCAAAAGCCACCGGCAGACGCAGGTTAGCGCCGTCGCCCGGGGTCAATGACACATCCTGGTTGTACTCGCCTTGCACAGGCTCTACGCCCGGCATGTTCAGCGTCCAATCAAAACCTGACATGGCCACCGCCGGCATGCCTGCAGGCAGGCCCAGCCCCAACGCAAGCGTTGCCTGTACCGGCAGGCTACCAGCGCCCAGGCTTGAGGCTAAGAGACTGGTTAGGTCGCTGGTGTCCAGGCCCGCATTGATGCTGTAGGGGCCAATGCGCACGTCTTCAACGCCAAGCGATGTGACTGCCAAACGAAACGCAAACAGGCTCGTTTGAGGAAGCGCCAGACAGCCGGTGAGTAAGCTGGCCAAACTAAGTGTCACAAGCCAGCGCCAGTGACGAACCGCATAACGCATAAGTTCCCTCCTAAGAAGGGCGAAAGGTGAGCGGAAGTGCCCAAAGCGAGGCTATTTGAGGTAGGGCGGCGCTTTTTGTCAATAGATTTTTGGAAGAAGTAGGGATTTGGCCCCTGCTTTAACCCTTGGAAGAAGCTTTGGTGGGAGCAGGCTTTAGCCAGCGATGCAGCGCGAAGCGCTGCTGGGGTTCGTGGCGGTGGCGCGATATTGCCATTCGTCGAGTAAGGGCGGCTGTCGCCGCCATCGCCGAATGAATTCGGCTCCCACGTTGAGTCTACGGATAGGTTGAGTCAACGGATAGAGAGTGTAATAAAAAACGCCTGCTGAGTTATTCAGCAGGCGTTTGATGATTAGTGCTATAGGCGTCTAGCGGCGCTTCTGGCGCGCCTCTTTGGTGCGGTTAAGCTCGCGTTTCTTGGCCTTCTCTTTATCGCTGGCTCCCGCCATATGATCAAACGGGTTATCGCCCGAACGGAACTCAAAGCGCATCGGCGTGCCGCGTACTTTAAGAACCTTACGGAACGTATTGATCAGGTAGCGGCGATACGCTTCGGGCACCGACGCGGTCTGGTTACCGTGCACCACGATGATCGGCGGATTGCTGCCGCCCTGGTGGGCCATACGCAGCTTGATACGCCGCCCATTGACCATCGGCGGTGGATGCTGGCTGACTGCGTCTTGCAGCAAGGTGGTCAAGCGGTTGGTGGACCAGTGCGCGTTAGCGGCGTTAAACGCCCGCTCAATCGATGGGTACAAATCACCCACCGCCGTGCCGTGCAGGGCCGAAATAAAGTGCATTTCGGCGTAGTCGGCAAAGCCCAGGCGGCGCTTGATATCCGAGCGCATTTTTTCTTTCGCTTCGCTTTCCACACCGTCCCATTTATTGATGGCAAGCACCAGCGCGCGCCCGGTCGTCAATACGTAGTCCAGTAGGTGTAAATCCTGTTCCACCAGGCCGCTGCGGGCATCCAGTACCATCACCGCGACGTGAGACTCTTTGATCGCATCCAGGGTTTTGATAATGGAAAACTTTTCAGCAATCTCGCTGACGTTCTTACGCCGCCGAATACCCGCGGTGTCGATCAAAACGTAAGGCTTGCCGCGCCGCTCGAAGGGGATTTCGATAGCATCGCGCGTGGTGCCCGCTTCATCAAACACCACGACCCGTTCTTCGCCGAGCATCCGATTGACCAGCGTGGATTTACCCACGTTCGGGCGGCCAATGACGCCAATGCGAATGCCTTTGCTGCCGGTGTCGGCAGGAATGCTGGCATCCCGCTCGGGAAACGGTTCAAGCACAACATCGATCAGCGTGGAAACGTTGCGCCCGTGTGCCGCTGCAATCGGCCAAGGGTCGCCCAGCCCCAGCTTCCAGAAGTCAGCCATGGCCGAATGCTCTTCCAGGCCGTCGATCTTGTTGACCACCAGCCAGGTTTTCTTCTGGTTGACGCGCAGGTGGTTGGCAATGGCTTCATCGGCCACGTTCAATCCAGCGCGGGCATCGACCAGGAACAGGACAATATCGGCTTCATCAATCGCCGCCAATGACTGTTCGGCCATGGCTGCATCGATGCCTTCTTCATCACCGCTGATACCGCCGGTATCAATCACGGTGTAGGTCTTGCCCCCCAGCATGCCGTTACCGTACTTACGGTCGCGGGTCAGGCCGGGAAAATCAGCGACTAACGCATCACGCGAGCGCGTTAGTCGGTTAAACAGAGTCGATTTGCCCACATTGGGGCGGCCGACCAAAGCAATGACGGGTGTCATGGAGTAACTTCCAGGGTTTCCAGGCGACCATTGTTGGCCTGGACATGAATGGTGCTGCCTTCGGTAACCGGGACGACGCTAATGCCAGAGCTATGAACCCGGGTGCGTCCCACGACGCTACCTTCACGCACGTCGATCAGGTGGAGATAACCTTCAAAATCGCCCACCACGATGTTGCCACTGGCAAAGGCCGGGGCGGTTAACCAGCGATCTTCAAACTTATCATTACGCCAGACTTCCTGACCATTACTGGCATCAAGGGCAACCACTTGGCTGTCGTCGGTAACCACGATCAGGTAATCGCCCACCAGGATCGGCGTGTGGCGGCTAGAGATGTTGCTTTCCCAGAGTACATTGCCGCGAGTGGCTTCCAGCCCCACGACCCGGCCGTTATAACTGGTCACAAACAGGCGGCCGTCAGGGGTGATCAGCGGCTGACCAGAAAGATCGACCAGGCGCTCTACTTCGCTACGTCCACTGGGGGTTGCGATCTGCATATCCCAAAGCGGTTGACCGTTACGGTTATCAAGCGTTGCTAAGCGACCGTTGGCCATGCCGACAAACGTAACCGGCTCGATCACCATGGGCGTACCCGTACCGCGCAGGGTAAGGGCTGGCTGGGAGCTGGTGTAAACCCAACGCTCTTCACCGCTGAGGCGGTCAAGCGCCGTTACCTGGCCATCCACACTCTGCACGATCAGCAGCTGCTGGTTGGCCTGAGGAGCCGCGAGTACTTCGCTGGAAACGCTGGAGCGCCAGCTTACGCTGCCGTCACGCTGGTCAAGCGCAATGACTTCACCGTTGCTCGTACCCAGATACACGTGACCGGCAATCGCATTCAGTGCGCTGGAAACCGGTGCGTTAAGCTCTACCCGCCACTCACGCTCACCGCTTGCGGCGTTAAACGCCATCACCAGGCCTTGAGCGTCAGCGGCAAACACCGTGTCGCCTTCACGTGCTGGTGCAATGGGGTTGCGTGCCCGGCCCAGGCCGTCGCCCACATTGTGGCGCCACTGGGTTTCAAGCGTGGCGGATTCATTAAAGCTTTGCAGCTCTTTTGGCGTATAGGCGGGCTCACCCTTGCTGGCGCAACCGGCCAACAAGGCAAGGGCAACTGCTCCGAACGTTACGCGCATGAGCTGTTTGGATAGACGCAGATTCATCATTGAGTCGCCTCCTCGGCGCCAAGATCGTCAAGCTTGAATTGCACGCCGTAAAGCGTCTGGTTCTGATTTTCAGCAAGCTCTAACGCATTTTGCCAGGCGCTACGGGCTTGTTCGGCTTGGCCAAGGGCTGCGTAGGCATCGCCGCGCACATCGGCTTGCTGAGCAGCCAGCGCTTCGCTGATAGGCTCATCAAGCAGGCTCAGTGCTGCTTCAGGGTTGCCATTGGCGACTTCGATACGCGCCAAGCGCAGCCAGGCCAGACTTTGCACATAGCGACGCGAAGAGTCGTTGGCTACCTGCTCAAGCGACGCTTTGGCCTCGTCCAGGTTGTCCTGCTGAACGGCTAAACGGGCATCCATCAGGAGGGCAAGTTCGGCATAAAGCGTTTTGCCGTAATCGTCGGTGAGTTCGCTGATCAGCTCACGCGCGCTGGCGGTTTGCTGTTCGTCGAGTTCGCTTGCCATGGCAATATTGACCAGCTGCTGGTAGCGAACCGAGGCGGCTTCCGACTGACCTTCCTGATAGTCTTGCCAGGTATGCCAGCCAAACACGCCCGCAGCGGCAAGAGCGGCACCTGCAATCAGCGAAGTACCATTCTCTTTCCACCAACGCTTAACGACTTCCAGCTGTTCTTCTTCGCTTCGATCCGCCACGGGCGGTCTCCTATTACCTAAAACCGCCGCAGCATAGCGACGATTAGTTATTTATCAGCACGCAGCGCGTGCCTGTTTAGCTTAGCGGACCAGCAGCTCGTCTAGCGCAGAAGAAAGCGTTGCCTGACTCACGCGCTGCTGCTCGCGATCATCACGCAAGAACTTGAGCGTGACCGCCTGTTCGGCAAGTTCTGTCTCGCCGAGCAAAATGGCCACGGGCGCCGCGCTTTTATCGGCTTTTTTCATACGACTTTTGAAGCTGCCGCCGCCGCAATGAAGCTGCAGACGTAAATCGGGGAGGTCGCTGCGAAGCTGCTCGGCAAGCGTTAGCGCGGCAATCGTTGCGCTATCGTCCATGGGCACAAGATAGACATCACAGCCACCCAGCGCTTCATCGGGAACCAGATTTAGCGTCTCAAGCAGCAGAATCAGCCGCTCGATACCCATTGCGAAACCCACCGCCGGGGTCGGCTTGCCGCCCAGCTGTTCGACCATGCCATCGTAACGTCCGCCAGCACATACCGTGCCCTGGCTACCCAGCGCGCTCGTGGTCCATTCGAACACCGTGCGGCAGTAGTAGTCGAGACCACGCACTAGGCGAGGGTTGATCACAAAGGGAATGCCTGCCGCATCGAGCATAGTTTTGAGCTGCTCGAAATGCTCACGCGATGCATCATCAAGGTGATCCATCAGCTGCGGCGCGCCGTTGAGCATGTCGGCCATGGCCGGATTTTTGGAATCCAGAATGCGCAGCGGGTTGCTGATCAGGCGACGCTGAGAGTCCTCGTCAAGAATCTCGCGGTGCTGCTCAAAATAGGCCACCAGCTTTTCACGGTAGGCCACACGCGCCTCGGCAGAACCCAGTGAGTTAAGCTCAAGCGTGACATGCTCAAACAGGCCCAGCTCTTTCCATAGGCGCGCCGAGAGCAGAATCACTTCGGCATCGATATCCGGCCCTTCAAAGCCGTACGTTTCAACACCCACCTGGTGAAACTGACGGTAGCGGCCTTTTTGAGGACGTTCATGACGGAACATCGGACCCTGGTACCAGAGCCGTTGGGTCTGGTTGTGTAACAGGCCGTGCTCCATCGCCGCACGTACGCAGCTGGCCGTACCTTCTGGACGCAGCGTCAGGCTATCGCCATTGCGATCGTCAAAGGTGTACATCTCTTTTTCGACGATATCGGTTACTTCGCCGATAGAGCGAGCGAACAGGGCGGTTTGTTCAACAATGGGCGTGCGAATTTCATCGAAGCCATAGCGGTGCATCAAATGACGCACTTTAGACTCAAAAAATTGCCAGCGAGGGCTATCGCTGGGCAACAGGTCGTTCATACCACGGATGGCTTGAATCTTTTTAGCGGCGGACTTGCTCAATGAAAACTCCTTATTCTGCATCCTGGCTGATGCATGGGCCCGGCGCTAAACGCTGCGGGCAATCATGTCATCTTCTTGCTGCTGTTTTTGGCGCACTTTTTCGCGGATCAGCCGCTCCAAGTCATCCACTAAGTGGTCGTTACGCAGCTTGCTGGCCGGTTTACCGTCGATATACACCAGGTTCGCGGGGCTGCCGCCGGTCAGGCCGATATCGGTCTCTTTTGCTTCACCCGGGCCGTTAACCACGCAGCCGATGACTGAGACATCAAGCGGTGTCATTACGTCTTCCAGGCGCTCTTCAAGCTGGTTCATAGTGCTGATAACGTCAAAGTTCTGCCGCGAGCAGCTGGGGCAGGCGATAAAGTTGATCCCCTTGGCGCGCAGGCGCAGGCTTTTGAGCATATCAAAGCCGACCTTGATCTCTTCCACAGGGTCGGCGGCAAGTGACACACGAATCGTGTCGCCGATGCCGTCCATCAGCAGCATACCGAGACCAATAGATGATTTAACGGTGCCCGAGCGTAGCCCGCCAGCTTCGGTGATTCCCAAATGAAGCGGCTGCTCGATGCGGTTGGCAAGATCACGGTAAGCCGCGACGGCCATAAATACATCCGAGGCTTTGACGCTGACCTTGAACTCTTGAAAATCGAGCCGATCCAGGTGGTCGATATGACGCATGGCGGATTCCACCAGCGCGGCAGGCGTGGGCTCGCCGTACTTCTTCTGAAGATCTTTTTCCAGCGAACCGGCGTTAACGCCAATGCGGATAGGAATACCGTTATCGCGCGCCGCACTCACCACGGCGCGTACACGGTCTTCACGGCCAATATTGCCGGGGTTGATGCGCAGACAGTCAACGCCCAGTTCGGCGACGCGCAGAGCGATCTTGTAATCAAAGTGAATGTCCGCGACCAGCGGTACGTCAACCAGCTTTTTGATCTTGCCAAAGGCTTCGGCGGCATCCATATCCGGTACCGAGACGCGCACGATATCAGCGCCAGCCTTTTCCAGCTGCTGAATTTGACCAACGGTAGCCGCCACGTCCAGCGTGTTGGTGTTGGTCATGCTTTGTACTGAAATAGGCGCGTTTCCGCCTACCGCCACATTGCCGACGTGAATTTGACGGGACAGGCGGCGTTTTATCGGAGAAGGGGCGTGCATAAGACGGGTCACTCTCCCAGGGTAAATCGGGCTACATTGTTGGCGCCGGCGCGCTGTGCAAGATCGACCTGCTCACCTTGATAGCGCAGCACGACGCCAGTGGCGTTTCCTACGGTTAAGCGAAACGGCGGCTCACCTTCAACGGTTGCGGTGGTGCCGGGCGTTTGCAGGCCAACAAACACGCGTTGGTTATTGGCATCGAAAATTTCGGTCCAGGACTGCTCGTTAAACGTAAGCTCCATCCGGTTGGCATTGCCCGCCGGAGGTGCCGTTTCCTCTTCGTCAGCGGCATCCGCTTCGGTGGAGGCGGCAATATCCAAGGCCGCGACATCGCTCACTGTGGGGGCTTGTTCGTCGTTTGAAGCTTCCTGCGCTGCAGCATTGCTTTCAGTCGCATCCGCCGCATCGCCAGCGCTGTCAGGCTGGCTGACCTGCTCTGAAGATAGAGCAGGCGTCGTGGGCGGTGTGGGTTCGGCACCTTCATCGGCTGCGGACATAGGTTCGCCGCCTTCCTCTACGGGAGGGTTATCACCAAAGCTGGGCGGCTCGCTGCCACCGCGGCTTTGCCACCACATGACGGTCACGCCGATCAGACCTGCAATCACCAGTACCGTGACCAGCCTAAAAAGCCAGGCACCAAGCTTTGAGGGCGGGCGGCTAACCGATACGGGGGCTACTTTACGTTCGGTATCCGCAACGCCATAGCGCTCCTGATAAGCATCTAAAACCAGGTGCTCGTTAAGACCCAGGTATTTAGCGTAGGAGCGCAGGTAGCCTCGGCGATAGGCGGTAACCGGAATTTCGTCATAGCGGTCCTGCTCAAGGCCTTCGACAACGGCTGGGCGCAAATTGAGCGCTCGGGCAGCTTCGCCCAGCGGTACGCCTAGCTGTTCACGCTGGCGTAACAAAATCTCGCCGGGTGAGGCGGCTGTGCGGGAAGTAGTGACGCTATCTTGTAACTGTGTGTCGCTCATGGCTGAGCATCCTTAAATAATTAGGTGATCAGGGCGTCAATTAATAAGTGCCAAGCCTGCGCTGGTAGTCAGCTGCCGTCGCGTGGTCGCCTTGGGCGCGGGCGATATCTATCGCCATTTCCAGCGCTGCTTGGTCTGGTCCGGCCAACTGCAGGTAGGTTTGCAGCGGCGACCAGGCATTACGGTAATTGCCCTGGGAAACTTCCAATTCGGCTAATAAAAAATATCCCCGCGGACTTTGCGGGTCGATACGCTGCGCGCGGGCTAAACGTCCGCGCGCTTTATCAAATTCTTCCAGCGCCAGATAACATTGGCCCAGGTTAGTGAAAAGCTGGGCGCGATTGGCATACTGGGCATCTTGGGATGCGTGTTCCAGCTGTTCGCAGGCGGCGGCAATATGCCCCTGCTGATACAAAAATGCCGCGTAGTTATTACGGGCACGGGTAAACATGGGTGCGACATCAATGGCCTGTTGAAAATACGTATTAGCCAGTTCAACGTCGCCCTGCTGTTGATAAACCAGCGCCAGAGCCTGCAACGCTTCGCCGTGGTTGGGGGCGATTTCCAAAGCCCGCCCTAAAGCGGCACGTGCCCTGGGCAGGTTATCACGTTCCAGGTACGCGACGCCCAGTTGGGTGTAGGCATCCTTGGCGTCGGTGTTGGCCTTGGCAGGCAAATCGTTTGACGTGGCACAGCCAGCTAGCCACACACTGCTGAGCAAAGCAGCAAGTATGGGCACCCGCAACGGGTTAAAATGCCTGCAGTGACCAATCATAATTGCCTTTGAGAAATCATAGCTGCTCTCGTGGTGTAAATCGCCAACTGACCGCCGACACGACGCATAAAAACGTGTCCATCAAAGCGCCGTGCTCGTCGGAAGTCAAGATAAGCACCGTTTAGTCAGCGTCAAGCTGCACGGATTGGATGTAGCGTGCGCTGCGTTTGGTGCGGTCTTTTACGCGGCCCACCAACTGACCACAGGCGGCATCAATATCATCACCGCGGGTGACACGTACCGTGGCGTTGTACTCCAGATCGTAAAGCCACTGTTGAAAACGCATCACCTGATTGCGTGAAGGCTTCTCATACCCTGAATTGGGGAACGGGTTAAACGGTATCAGATTAATCTTACAAGGCAGCTCTTTAAGCAGAGCGGCTAGCTGTTCGGCGTGCTCCTGCTGGTCATTCACGTCTTTGATCAAGGTGTACTCGATCGTGACTTGGCGATTATCCGGGCATTTGGATAAATAGCGATGACAAGCATCCAGCAGCATGCGGATGTTGTACTTGCGGTTGATCGGCACCAGCTCGTTACGCAGCTCGTCGGTCGAGGCGTGTAGAGAAATGGCCAGGCTGACGTCAATTTCGTCGCCCAGTTTGTCGATCATGGGGACAACGCCAGAAGTAGACAGCGTGACGCGGCGTTTGGACAAGCCATAGCCGTTATCGTCCAGCATCAGCTTCATAGCGGGCAGCACGTTGTCGAAGTTGAGCAGGGGTTCACCCATGCCCATCATGACCACGTTGGTGACCGGGCGGTTGGCGGTGTCACGGCGCGGACCTACGCTGCGCTGGGCAACCCATACCTGGCCAATGATTTCGGCAGCGGTTAAATTGCGCTGAAAACCCTGTTTGCCGGTAGAGCAAAAGCTACAGTCCAGTGAACAGCCAACCTGGGAAGACACGCACAGCGTGCGGCGTTTACCGTTCTCGGCCGGAATTAGGACTGTCTCAACGTAGCTTCCGTCTTCGACTTCAAGCACCCACTTGCGCGTACCGTCGCTTGAAGTGCCTTCATAAATAACGCTGGGGCCACGAATCTCTGCCACCTTCGCCAGCTTTTCCCGCAGTGGCTTAGACAGGTTAGTCATGGCGGTAAAGTCGTCGCTACCTTCCTGGTGGATCCATTTCATCAGTTGGGCGGCGCGAAACTTCTTCTCGCCAATCGACAAAAAGAACGCTTCCATCTGTTCGCACGACAGCCCCAGCAGGTTCTGGCGCTCAGGCGCTTTTTCCGCTGGCGTTACACTGTCAGACGTGGATTGGGGAGCGGGCGTATGTTGGGCTACGGTGGTGGTCATGGCGGTCAGCGTTCTGGAAAGGGGCGGGGGCAAAGCCCCCGCGAAAATGGCCGGCAACGAACGTTGAAACGGCGCCGCTAATTAATTAGCGCGGGCAGATTTCATCGTTACCGAAGAAGTAACTAATTTCACGCTCAGCACTTTCAGGAGAATCGGAACCATGGACAGCGTTGGCGTCGATTGTTTCCGCAAAGTCAGCACGGATAGTACCCGGTGCCGCTTCTTTCGGGTTGGTTGCACCCATCAGATCACGGTTTTTGGCAATGGCGCCTTCGCCTTCCAGTACTTGAACAACCACCGGGCCTGACGTCATGAAGCCAACCAGGTCTTTAAAGAACGGACGCTCTTTGTGCTCAGCGTAGAAGCCGCCCGCTTTCTCTTCAGAAAGGTGGGTCATTTTAGCGGCAACGACCTGCAGGCCGGCTTTTTCAAAGCGCGCGATGATGTCGCCGATCGCATTTTTAGCAACGGCATCGGGCTTGATGATAGACAGAGTGCGTTCAGTAGCCATGTAAATATCTCCTTGAGGCCTTTAAAAAAAGTGATAAAGCAGAAATTGCCGCCTCGGCAAGCCGGGGCGGCGAAGGAAAATCGTTTCGGCAAGCGTACGGTCGTGTTCACCGTTTACCGAGTGGGCGCGATTATAGCGCCTCAAGCCAACATTGAATACCGATGATGACATGGGCGCCTGCGTATTACACCGTAAAGCTTTCGCCGCAGCCGCATTCGTCTTTTACATTCGGGTTATTGAACTTGAAAAAGCGGTTCAATCCTTCGCTGACATAGTCCACTTCGCTGCCGTCGAGCATCTCAAGCGCATCGGGCGCTACATACACGCTGGCACCATGATCTTCAAAGTGAATTTCGTCATCGCCGACTTCATCTGCAAAATCCAGCACATAGCTATAGCCCGAGCAGCCGCTGGGTTTGACCGATACGCGCAGGCCTAAACCCTGACCGCGCTCATCAAGCACATGGCGGATCTGTTGTGCGGCAGCTGAGGTAATGTTGAGTGTTGCCATGGGGCGTCCTCCTAAAAAATGCGCCAGCCGCTTAGCGTGGCAGTGTTCGTAAACCGCTCACCGCATGGCGAATGAGGGTTAACGCATGGTCAATATCGTTTTGGGTGGTGAAGCGCCCAAAGCTAAAACGTAGCGAGGAGAGCGCCAGGCCGCGCGGAATGCCTACCCCCAATAATACATAAGACGGGTCAATGCTTGCCGAGTTGCAGGCCGAGCCGGTGGACACGGCGACATCGCGCAGGGCCATCAGCAGCGACTCACCATCGATACCTTCAAACGCAAGGTTCAGGATGTTGGGTACCGCCCGGTCAAGCGGTGTATTGGCTACCACCCCGTCAAGATCGGCAAGCCCAGCCAAAAAGCGCTGTTGCAGGTTGGCAATATGCGCCTGATCCTCGGCGTATTCTTTATGGATGAGTGCAAAGGCTTCACCCATCCCGGCAATTTGATGGGTGGGCAGGGTGCCTGAGCGCATACCGCGCTCGTGCCCACCGCCATGGATCAGCGCTTCAAGGCGGATGTCGGGGTGGCGCTTAACATACAGCGCGCCAACCCCTTTGGGTCCGTAGGATTTATGCCCGGAAAGCGACATCAGATCGATTTCCTGAGCAACTACATTCAGCGGAATTCGGCCCACGGCCTGGGCGGCGTCGGTATGAAAAACGGCGCCGAATTCGTGGGCGATGGCGGCGAGCGCGGCAATGTCGTTAATGCTGCCCAGTTCGTTGTTCACCGCCATTAACGAAACCAGCGCGGTATCATCGCGCATGGCGGCGCGTAGCTGCTCGGTTGTGACGGTGCCATCCTGCCCAGGCGTTAGCCAGGTGATTTCAAAACCTTCACTTTCCAGCGCAAGGGCAGTGTCCACGACTGCTTTATGCTCAATGGTCGAGGTCACCAAATGCATGCCGCGTTCGCGGTTGGCCCGCATGTAGCCAATCAGCGCCAGGTTATTGGCCTCTGTCGCGCCGCTGGTCCAGACGATTTCGCGCGGATCAGCACCAATCGTGTCGGCTACCTGACGACGTGCCTGCTCGACTACCTGTTCGGCCTGCCAGCCCAGCATATGGCTGCGCGAAGCGGGGTTGGCAAACAGCTGATCAACCGTCAGGTAGCGCTGCATAACCTCGGCCACGCGGGCGTCTACCGGCGCGGTGGCGGCGTAATCCAGATAAATCGGTAGCGAAGGTGTGGTTGTCGTCGTCATGGGAACCCGCTTAATTCAAAAGCGCCAGATAGCGATAGTGTGCCGCTTGGCCATTACGGTGATGAGGCGAGAATACCCGCTTCAACACGATTTCTTTGCCGCGAGGCAATACGTAGTACATCGGGGCGCTGCATCAATTGGGCAAGCGTGATGTCATCTAAAAAGTGCCGAATCTGGCCGGATAGTTCGCACCACAGATGATGTGTTAAGCACGTGTTGCCCTGTTGGCAGTCGGATAACCCTTGGCAGCGCGTGGCGTCTACCGTTTCATCCACGGCGTCAATCACCGCTGAGACGCTGATATCGCTTGCCGGTTTGCTCAGCAGATAACCACCGCCTGGACCGCGAACGCTACGCACAAGCCCTGAGCGGCGAAGCCGGGCAAACAGCTGCTCAAGGTAGGAGAGTGATATCTCCTGACGCTGCGAAATATCCCCCAGGCTGGTCGGGCCGTATTGATCATTCAGGGCCAGATCAAGCATGGCGGTAACCGCGTAACGGCCTTTGGTAGTTAAACGCATGACAGGCACCTCGACGCTGAACCTTCAGCGTGCTCCCGACAAATGTGCTGCCATTATGGGAAAGCCCGAGTAGTTTGGTCAACCATTACGCGGCGGCAGGCTATCATCGTTAATGCCTATCTCGGGCTTGCCTGGCTGTGTGGCGGGCTTTTCCGGGGCGGCACAGCCAGTGTTGTGTTCATCCAGCACGCCAGCAAAGTCTTCATCGCGTAGTTTCGGTAGGTGCCCATCGTGGTAGTTGGCGTCCAGCTTGCTTAGCGTTGAGCACATACGCTCAATGCGCTCGTCCACGGCGTGCATATGATCGAGCATCGCCTGCATGGAGCGGGCGACAGGGTCGGGCATATCCTGACTTACCCCGTAGGCATCAAAGCCGAATTTCTGGCAAATCGCTTCGCGGCGGATCGGGTCCACATCCAGCGCCTCTTCTACATCTGGGTCGGCGCGCTTAACGATTTTGCCGGGTATGCCGACAACGGTGGCACCGGGGGGTACTTCTTTAGTGACCACTGCGTTAGAGCCGATTTTAGCACCTGCACCTACGGTAAAGGGGCCGAGTATTTTAGCACCCGCCCCGACAATCACGCCGTCTTCAAGGGTGGGGTGACGTTTGCCTTTATTCCAACTGGTGCCGCCAAGCGTCACGCCTTGGTAAAGCGTGACGTTATCGCCCACCAGCGCCGTTTCACCGATCACCACGCCCATTCCATGATCGATAAAAAAGCGCCGCCCTATGGTGGCGCCAGGGTGAATTTCAATACCGGTCAGCCAGCGGGAAAACGTGGAGAGCGTTCGGGCCAGCCATTTTAGATTTTTTTTCCATAGCCAGTGACCGCAACGGTGAATCAGCAGCGCGTGGAGGCCTGGGTAGTTGGTCAGAACCTCTAAAAAGTTACGGGCCGCCGGGTCGCGGTCAAATACGCTGTTAATATCTTCACGTAGGCGTTGGAACATGGAGGATCCTTGGGTCAGCTCAGGCACGACGGTCAATAAAACGGCCAGTTAAGCAATTAAAATACCGTTAGCAGGGTAGCGAGGTTGGGGCACCTGACAGTAACTTCAAGTTTACGCCTGCCCTGCCTATTAAAGTGGTTCGGTTATTACTTGCCTGCCGCTTTTTCAGTGGCAGATAAAATGCCGCGTAAAATATTCATTTCCATTTTCTCTGGCCGCGCGCGCAAATAGAGCCGGCGCAGCCGCGCCATCAGTTGGCGAGGTTGTGCTGGGTCGTGAAACTCAATCGTGATCAGCGTGCGTTCCAGGTGTTCAAAATAGCGCTCTAACTCTTCATGAGTTACTAGGGCTAATTCATCATTCGCATCAGGCACAGGCGCGGCACCTTGCTGGCTTAGCCAGGCCATGCGGCACTCATAGGCCAGCACCTGCACCGCGGCGGCCAGGTTAAGCGAGCTAAAATCTGCGTTGGTGGGAATATGCACATGGGCATGGCAGCGCTGAAGCTCGGCGTTGGTCAGGCCGCTATCTTCACGACCAAAGACCAGCGCTACGCGTGAATCAGGCGTTTGGCACTCGCCAGGCAGACGATCCGCCACTTCACGAGGGGTTAGCATGGGCCAGGGGAGGGTGCGCGAACGGGCGCTGGCGCCCACCGCTAGCGTGCAGTCGGTCACGGCCTCTTCAAGCGTCGCGTGTACGCTTGCCTGATGCAAAAGGTGGTCAGCACCGGAGGCGCGGGAAATACTGTCTTGGGTAATGATTTCACAGCGAGGAGCGACCAGAGCTAAATCGGCCAAGCCCATATTGTGCATGGCGCGGGCAACGCCGCCTATATTGCCGGGATGACTGGTGCCGATTAAAACAATACGAATACGTTCAAGCATAGTGATGGGGCTCGGTGGATAGGGCTCGGTAAGCGGGCTTGATGATCAAAAGCGGAAAACGGCCAGTTTAGCACGAGTCGATAGCATGCCTGCGAGTGGTCTGCTAGAATTGCGCGCCAAAGGCAACCCCCTGCCTACTGTTCTTTAACATCACTGCGACAAGGCCCGATCATGAATCCGATGGTCCAATTTACGTTGCGCGCAGCGCGCAGCGCGGTTGAACAATTTTTACGTGTCCGTGAACGTATCGAAAACGCCCATGAAGAGTCCAATCTTGACCGCCTGCTAGAAGATACGGCGCGCAAGGCTGAAGCGACTATTGTGCATCAATTGGAGCGCGGCTACCCCCTGCACGGCTACGTTGGCCGTTATACTTCACACAAATCAGGTGAAGGCGAGGGTGCTGATACCGTCTGGAAGATTGAACCCATGCATGGCTACTCTAATTTAGCGGTGGCGAGTAAAGGCTTTGCTCTCTCAGTGGTGTGTCTTGTTAAAGGCCGTCCGGAACACGCGGTGGTCATTTCGCCGTTTGGTGATGATGAATATATCGCCAGCCGCGGCCGCGGCGCTCAGCACAATGGTAAACGTATGCGGGTTAGTAAACCTACTGCGATTACCGGCACGCGCCTGGCCATGAGCCTTCCCGAAGCCTGGCTGCGCCCTCGTAATCTCCCTGCCTATCTTTCCGTGACCCAACAGCTTGCCCCCCAGGTAGAAACGCTGTTGGCAACCGGTAGCGGCCTGCTGGATATGTGCGAACTGGCTAGCGGTCGTGTTGATAGCGCGTTTGTGCTGGGTATGGAAGAGCAGGATATGCAGGTAGGCAGCCTGATTCTTAAAGAAGCCGGTGCGCTGATGGGCACGCCCGATGGCCAGCCCAGCGTCAAGGTAGAAGGGCAGCTGATGGCCGCAGGCCCACGTCTGTATAAAGCGCTGATCAAGCAGCTGGCGCCGCATTTTTAAGTAGTGAATGGTAAGTGGTAAATAGTAATTGGTGAGTTGTGAATGGTGAATAGTGAGTTGGTGAATGGTGAATGGTGAGTTGTGAGTTGTGAATAGTGGGTAATGAATAGCTATTTATTATTTACGTACTAAAAAGGCCCTGCCGGGTTATTTCGGCAGGGCCTTTTTGTTGGCTGCTTATCAGTGTTGGAACACCGCTTTCTTTCAGGGCAGCTCTTCTTCCTCTTCATCAATGGCTTTCTTGGTGGGGATCAGGTCCTCACGCGAAAGTTTGAGCGGAAGCAGCAGGGCACCCGAGATGTAGATGGAGGAGAACGTACCCACGCCGATGCCGATCAGCAGAGCGATCGCAAAGTTCTCGATCATATCGCCGCCGAGGATCAGCAGGGCAATCAACACCAGCATTGTGGTGCCGGAGGTGGCCAGCGTCCGCGACAGGGTGGCATTGATCGCTTCGTTAAAGATCTGCGGCATATCATCGATACGCGAGGTGCGGATTGTTTCACGAATGCGGTCATACACCACGATCGTATCGTTTAGTGAGTAGCCGATAACCGCCAGAATAGCCGCCAGTACCGTCAGGTCGAACTCCAGCTGGAACAGCGCGAAGATGCCCACCACGATCATTACATCGTGAAGCAGGGCTAAAAGCGCCCCGATGGCAAACTTGTACTGGAAGCGGAAAGCGACATACAGCATTACCACGCCGAGTGCGACCAGCAGGCCCAGGCCGCTTTGATCACGCAGTTGGTCACCTACTTGGGCGCCGACGAACTCGGCACGCACCAGGTTGACGTTTTCACCGCTGGTGCGCAGCAGGTTGACGACATCGCTGCCCACATCAGGGTCAAACGCTTGCTGCAAACGGATCAGAACCTCGGTTGAGGCGCCGAAGGTTTGTACCGAGACATCCCTAAAGCCGCTATCCACCATCAGTTGGCGGATAGCATCCAAAGAGGGTGCTGCGCCATAGCGAACCTCAATCAGCGTGCCCCCGGTGAAGTCGAGCCCCAGATTGAGCTGTTGGAACACCAGGGCGCCAATCGACACAATCAGCATTACAGCAGAGACGATGAACGCCAGGTTGCGCCGTCCCATAAAGTCGATTTGCAGGTTTGATAGGGGTTTCATTACCACCTCTTAAATTCTGGGCTGAGCGCGTGGTTCAGGTTCATGCTCTTCAGGTCCATGCTCTTCAGATCCATGTTCTTCAGATCCATGTTCTTCAGATCCACAGCTTTTTGACGGGTTTGCTGCCGTAGGTCAGGTTGACCATGGCGCGTGTCACCATTAGCGCGGTGAACATGGACGTCAAAATGCCGATAGAGAGCGTGACCGCAAATCCTTTGACCGGGCCGGTACCAATCGAGAACAGGATCACCGCGACTAACAGCGTGGTGATGTTGGCATCGACAATCGAGGTAAAGGCGCGCTCGTAGCCTGCATGAATGGCCTGCTGAATCGATAGCCCGTTACGCAGTTCTTCACGTATGCGCTCAAAGATCAGCACGTTGGCATCCACCGCCATACCCAGCGTCAGTACGATACCGGCGATACCCGGCAGGGTGAGTGTGGCGCCCAGCATCGACATTACCGCGACCAGAATCGTCAGGTTGAGGGCGAGAGCAACGTTGGCAAAAATACCGAACACTTTGTAGCGCGCCAGCATAAACAGCACTAGCAGCAGCAAGCCGATTTGCACCGACAGCAGGCCGCGATCGATGTTTTCCGCACCCAGGCTTGGGCCAATGGTGCGCTCCTGCACGAAGTAAATCGGCGCGGCCAGCGAACCGGAACGTAGCAGCAGCGCAAGCTCAGCGGCTTCTGTCGGCGAGTCCAGGCCGGTAATCCGGAAGCTGTTACCCAGTGCGCTTTGAATGGTCGCTAAGCTGATTAGGCCGCGCTCAACATAAGGCTCGCGCTCAATGGTTTCTTCGCCGGTATCCGGGTCGGTGACCACCGTGTCTTCGCTCTTATGCTCGATGAACAGCACCGCCATGTTGCGGCCGATATTGGTGCGCGTGGCGCGGTTCATCAGCGTGCCGCCGGTGCCATCCAAATTGATATTTACCTGCGGACGACCGTTTTCATCGAAGCTATTGCTGGCGCTGGAAACGCTGTCGCCGGTAATGATTACGTCGCGCATCAGCTCGGCCGAGCGTGCTGCATCATTACGGAATGAGAGGGTTTCGGTTTCTGCATTAGGCGTGTCGTTGCGTGCTTCCAGGCGGAACTCAAGGTTCGCCGTCGCGCCCACGATCCGCTTGGCCGCTACGGTGTCCTGTACGCCGGGTAGCTCGACCACAATCTGGTTCGGCCCTTGGCGTTGAACCATTGGCTCGGCAACACCCAGCTCATTCACCCGATTACGCAGGGTGGTTAAGTTTTGGTTGATCGCGTAGTCCTGAATTTCGTTGACGGTCTGATCGCTCAGCGTCATCACCAGCGAAGAAGACCGACCACTGCCTTGCGTGCTGTATTCGAAATTGGGGAAGTCACGGCTAATCAAGCGGCGTGCGCTGTCGCGGTCTTCAGAGCTTGCAAAGTCGATCGACAGCGTACGGTCTTCAACCTCGGTGTTGCGATAACGAATACGTTCGCTGCGCAACAGTTCACGCATGGCGCTGGCATTGACTTCCAGGCGCTGGGTGAGTGCCGCTTCCATATCCACTTCCAGCAGGAAGTGAACGCCACCGCGCAGATCAAGACCCAGCGTCATGGGGGAGGCGGAAAACGCCTGCAGCCATGGAGGCGTGGCGTCTGCAAGGTTAAGTGCCACGGTTGCATCGCTGCCTAAGAGATCAGCGGCAATATCGCGAGCGCTTAGCTGGTCATCATTGTTGCGCAAGCGAATCAGCCACTGGCCGTTTTCTTGCTCAGAGGCTTTGACGACGATGTCGTTTTCTTCAAGTGCGCTTTCAACGCGTTGGATTTGACGCAATTCCAGCGTGTCACCCTGGGCGCTGCTGAGCTGAATAGCGGGATCTGCGGGGAATAAGTTGGGAAGCGAATAGATAAGGCCAACCACCAGGACGACCAGTATCAGTAGATACTTCCACAGGGGGTAACGGTTGAGCATGCAAGCCCTGCCTTCAATTACAAACGGAATTGCTGTGCATGGGGATTCCATGCACAGCAAAATTTACCATCGTACCTACCATGGCACCCCTGCCGGGGTGGCTGGCACTGGATCGGCAGGGGGAGTTGCGGGCGTTAGATGGACTTAATGGTGCCCTTCGGCAGTACGGCGGCAACGGCATTCTTCTGCACGTTAACTTCGGTGCCTTCAGACACTTCAAGGGTCAGGAACTCATCGCTGACCTTTGTGACGCGGCCTACCAGACCACCGCCAATGACGACTTCATCGCCTTTGTCCAAGCTAGTCACCAGCTGCTTGTGCTGCTTGGCACGCTTGGCTTGGGGGCGCCACAACAGGAAGTAGAAAATCAGCACAAAACCGACCAGCATGACGATTTGCGCGATACCACCGCCAGCGGCCGCTTCTTGGGCGTGGGCTGGTGAGATGAAGAAATCCAGCATTGCAGAGAACTCCTGGGTTAATACCCTAAATGGGTGAAAGGGTTAGAAGAGGCGCTGATTAACGCTTAGGTTGATGAGCGCCCCTTTGCTCACCCGCCAAAGCGGGTGAACTCTATTCGGCTAGGGGAGGCACCGGTAGGCCGCGCCGGGCATAAAAGCCTTCCACAAAGGTCGTCAATGTACCCGCTTCGATTGCCGCGCGCAAATCAGCCATTACACGCTGGTAGTAGCGCAGGTTGTGGATGGTATTGAGCATCGAACCCAGCATTTCGTTGCAGCGGTCCAGGTGGTGAAGATAGCCGCGCGAGAAATTCTTGCAGGTATAGCAGTCACAACCTTCTTCAAGGGGACTGGTGTCATGGCGATGCTTGGCGTTGCGAATCTTGACCGTGCCATCGGCAGTAAACAGGTGGCCGTTACGCGCGTTGCGGGTCGGCATCACGCAGTCAAACATATCCACACCGCGGCGCACGCCTTCCACAAGATCCTCAGGCTTGCCTACGCCCATGAGATAGCGGGGTTTATCGTCAGGCATCCAGGTGGGCAGATAGTCGAGCACCTTGATCATTTCTTCTTTCGGCTCGCCGACGGAAAGCCCGCCAATCGCCAGACCGTCAAAGCCGATCTCTAAAAGCCCTTTGAGCGAGCGCTCGCGAAGCTCAGGGTGCATGCCGCCTTGGATGATGCCGAAAAGTGCTGAAGGCGAGTCGCCGTGGGCATCGCGGGAGCGCTTTGCCCAGCGCAGTGACAGCTCCATGGATTTCTCGGCTTCCTCATAAGTGGCCGGGTAGGGCGTGCACTCGTCAAAGATCATCACGACATCAGAGCCCAGCGAGCGCTGCACGGCCATGGACTCTTCGGGACCCATAAACACCTTGCTGCCATCTACCGGCGAGCGGAAATGCACGCCCTGCTCGGTGATTTTACGCATCTCGCCAAGCGAAAATACCTGGAAGCCGCCGGAATCGGTGAGGATCGGCTTATCCCACTGGGCGAAGTCGTGCAGGTCGCCGTGGGCTTCAATGACCTCGGTGCCCGGGCGCAGCCATAGGTGAAAGGTATTGCCCAGGATGATTTCAGCGCCGATTTCCTTGATGGAATCCGGCGTCATGCCTTTTACGGTGCCGTAAGTACCCACCGGCATAAACGCGGGGGTTTCAACCGTGCCACGGGGGAAGTGAAGGCGACCGCGCCGAGCGCGGCCATCGTCGGCCAGGCGCTCAAAGCGCATAAAGCATTCGTTTCGCATTGTCGTAACTCGTTTAGTAATCATCGATAAAGCGGTGTTGCGGCTTTTACAGGGTAGCCGCTAGCGGGTAAGCAGCATCGCATCACCATAACTAAAGAAAGCGTAGCGTTCGGCAACTGCTTCACGGTAGGCGTTCATCATCGTGTCATAGCCGGCAAACGCCGACACCAGCATCAAAAGCGTCGATTCCGGCAGGTGGAAGTTGGTAATCAACGCATCCACACAGCGCCACTCATAGCCTGGATAGATGAAGATATCCGTATCCCCGCTGTAGGGCGCTATCTGCCCGTCATCGCTTTTCTGGCAGGCGCTTTCCAGACAGCGCACGCTGGTGGTGCCCACCGCAATCACCCGGTTGCCCGCCGCTTGCGCCTCGCGTACCTGCTGGCAGGCGGCTTCCGACACCTCAATCCACTCGCTGTGCATATGGTGTTCAAGAATATTGTCCACCCGCACCGGCTGAAAGGTGCCCGCGCCCACGTGCAGAGTGACAAACGCGCTGTTGATGCCTTTTTCAGCCAGGGCATCCAGCATCGGCTGATCAAAATGCAGGCCCGCCGTGGGGGCGGCCACGGCGCCATCGCGGCGGGCGTAAACGGTTTGGTAACGCTCGCGGTCGCTGAGTTCGTCTTCCCGGGTGATATAGGGCGGCAACGGCATATGGCCATGCTGCTCTAATAGCGCGATCATCGGCGTATCACCCAAAAAGCGCAGCTCAAACAGCGCATCGCGGCGGCCTTCCACCACGGCGTGAATATCACCTTCAAAAATCAGCTCGGTGCCGGGCTTGGGCGATTTGCTCGAGCGGATATGCGCCAGGCCCCGATGGCTATCCAGCGGGCGCTCAAGCAGCATCTCTACCTTGCCGCCGCTGGCTTTATGGCCGTGCAGGCGGGCGGGGATCACGCGGGTATCGTTAAATACCAGCAAATCGCCGGGATTTAGGCGCTCAAGAAGATCCGTAAACTGGCGATGCTCAAGCGCGCCGCTCTGACCATCCACGCACAGCAAACGGCAGTCGCTGCGCTGTTCAGAAGGGTAGCGAGCAATCAGCTCATCGGGTAGCTCGAAATAAAAGTCCGCGCGCTGCATGGGTTGGCTCTTAACAGTGGTCAAACAGGCGGCATAGGATACCCCCTTCGCTAGATAAAGTCAGTCAATGTGATTGACCTCAAGGGTTATCTCCGTATAATGCGCATCCATTGCCGGTGTGGCGGAATTGGTAGACGCAGCGGATTCAAAATCCGCCGCCTTTACGGGTGTGCCAGTTCGAGTCTGGCCACCGGCACCAAATTTTAGGGCTTAGCGTTTATCGCTAGGCCCTTTTTTGGTTTTGGCATTCCAGAAAAAAATGCCATGGAGCTTGAATAAAGATTTCTCATACCCGCATTGGTTCACACCATCACTGGCTCGACATCTAACATTTGATTAAACAAATCTGAACTACACTCGAAAGTGATCGCACAGGTGTTTTAGACGGCTCTTTCGATGCCATGGATACAGGTGCCCCATTTAATGCCTGAAAGGCTTTATAGCGAGCAGGGAGCTCAATAATGGCCGAAAACACCACGCGGGCACTCAGCGAGGTGCTTAATCATATTGAACACTCGGTTCAAGGGCAAAACGTAACGATTGGGTCGCTTGTGGACGAACTCGGCCCACACTCCTTTGCATCACTAATGCTAATGTTTGCTCTTATTTCGACGTCTCCGGCAAGTTCGATACCGGGCATCACTGCGATTGTTGCGGCCATCGAGTTTATCCTCGTCGCACAGATGATCCTAGGCCGAGACTGCCTCTGGCTACCAGGCTTCATGTCACGTAGAAATCTGTCGACCAGCAAGCTCTGCAAAGGGATTAACTGGCTGCGCAAGCCGGTGCATTTCGTTGAGCGGTTTCTCAAGCCGCGCTGGGTGTTTTTCGTCAAGCCGCCTTGGTTGTATCTGCCGCTCGCCGTTATTTTGGCGGTTACTCCTTTTATGCCGTTTATGGAAGTCATCCCTACTTCTGGTTCGATAGCTTCGGCCGCCATCGCCTGCTTCGCGGCAGGGCTCTTAACCCGGGATGGGTTGCTTGCCATGATCTCTATCGTATTTCTGGCAGCGGTGCCTTTCGTGATCTGGTATGTAGGGTTTAGCGGTTAGGTAAAGGCGATCTCAATGACCCCAAGCAAACATTTAGCGCCATCTTCGCTGGCTCGCTTTTTCGCTCTGGGTCGTTTTATAGTGCAAAGATAGATTCCAATAAGAAAGGCGATTGCCATGACCCGTTTTGAGCTGCAAAGCCGAAACCTGGCATCTGAGCATGTGGCTCACTCGCATGACTTTCATCAGCTGATTCTAGCAACCAGCGGGGTGACAGAGCTTGCCATGGAAGGGCAGGAGGAGCGTGTTACCGCCCGCCGTGGCTGTTTGATTCCCTCTTCACGACATCATGAATATGAAGGCGATGGCAGCAATCGCACCTTGGTGCTGGATATTCCGGTTGCCCAGTTAGTCAGCCTTGAAAAGGGCGATGACATCGAGCGTCTATTTGATAAGCCGCGCTTTTTCACCATCCCTCCGGCGTTAAACCAGCTGACCCACGCGCTTGCAAATCAGCTTGAGCAGTGCCCGGGGCTGCAAAATGAAATCGCCATTTTGCTACTGCGCGCGCTGACCATGTATCTGCAGGATGAGCCCGCCTCAACGGTTGCCCAGTTAGGCACGCGCTGTGTGAGTGAACGACTTGATTTGGAGCGCCTTGATGCCTGGTTGGATCGGCATCTAGCCGATGATATCCGCGTCGAACAGCTGGCCGCCCTGTGTGCACTGAGCCCTGGGCATTTTCATGCCTGCTTTCGCGAACTGACCGGCATCACGCCCTTGGCCTATGTGCAGCGGCGGCGTTTGGAGCATGCGCGCACCCTGGCGCGGCACAGTGTCTTGAGCCTAGGCCATATCGCGATGCTGGTAGGCTTTCGTGATCAAGGCAGTTTTTCACGCGCTTATCGCCGCCACTTTGATATTGCCCCTTCTTCAGACCGCTAGGCTTTTCTCCTCTTTATTTAGTTCTTTTTTTACCTCTTGTTTATCACTTCTTGTGACTTACCTGATTTACGGGCAAAACTGTCGGAGTTTGGGGCAAGCGAGTTGCCTGGCAACATCGTAGTCTCAAATGGACCCTATTATTTTCTGGAGAAACTCTATGAGCGTTACCTATCAAGACAGCAATGCGCGTATGAGCCAAGTGGCTATTCATAACGGTACCGTGTATCTCGCGGGCCAGGTGCCGGGCGATGCCAGCGCCGATATGCGTGGCCAGACCGAACAGGTGCTAACGCGTATCGATCAGCTGCTGGAGCAGGCGGGTACTTCCAAGCAGCACCTTATTTCAGCGCAAGTCTGGGTCACCAGCATGGCGGAATTTGACCAGATGAACGCTGCCTGGGATGCCTGGGTCGTGCCAGGACGCCCACCCGTGCGTGCCGCGCTTGAAGCAAAGCTTGCCAAGCCTGAATGGAAAGTCGAAATCATGGTGGTCGCCGCACTGCCGGAGGCTTGATATGCGGGTTGTTTCTGCTGAAGAGGTGGCTTGCCACCTCTCTTGGGAAGGGCTGATCAGCCGGCTGCATGCAACGTTTGTGAATGGCGTTGAGTCACCGCCGCGCCATCACCACGCCATGCACCGGCCCGATGGCGAAGCCACCATGCTGCTGATGCCCGCCTGGGAAGCCGCTGGCTATATTGGCGTCAAAATGGTCAATGTGTTTCCGCAAAACGCAGACCATGGTGTACCGGCGATTTCAGGGCTTTATCTTCTAAGTGAAGGCAAACACGGCCAGCCGCTTGCCTGTATCGATGGCAGTGAGCTCACGCGGCGGCGTACGGCGGCTGCTTCCGCATTAGCGGCTCAGGCGTTAGCCAAAGAGTCTGCCGAAACGCTGCTGGTCGTAGGCACGGGCAAGCTGGCGCCCATGGTGATCGAAGCCCACGCCAGCGTCAGGCCCATTAAGCGGGTAATAATCTGGGGGCGTAACGCCAGCAAGGCAGAAGCGATCGCCCAGGCGTACGCCACGCGCTTTACCACCGAAGTGGTCGACGACTTGGCCGTAGCCGTAGCGCAAGCCGATATCGTCAGCTGCGTGACGCTTTCAACCCAGCCGCTGATTAAAGGCGCATGGCTAACCCCCGGCACGCATCTGGATTTGATTGGCGCCTTCCGGCCGCAAATGCGCGAAACCGATGCCGAATGCCTGCGCCGTGCGGCGGTGTTTGTGGATACCTACGCCGGTGCCCAGGGCGAAGCGGGCGATATTCTTCAGGCTATTGATGAAGGGGCCTTCCGCTTTGAAGATATTCAGGCTGAGTTAGCCGAGGTGCTCTCTGGCGCTAAGCCTGGCCGAACCGCTGATGACTCCATCACGCTGTTTAAATCGGTCGGCGCATCGCTTGAAGACCTGGCCGCCGCTATTGAGGTATGGGATCGCTGTCTGGCCAGACAGGCTAAAAAGACAACGTAAGCAGGCAGGCAAGCAGAGATGGCGAGAATAAATACAATCATGCCATCACTACAAAATAACTTAAGACGTCACTCATAACGAAGACCAACCAATAATCAAAACGAGGTGTGTTATGAACGATAAGCAATCTTTTCTCTTTGCTGCTCTGGCAGCACTTCCGTTGGCGATTGCCAGTGCCAACGCTCAGGCCCAATCGTATGAAATGGTGATTGCCACCCAGATCCCGGAGGATATGAGTAACAACGAAATCTACCCGGCGCTGGTGCACTTCAAAAACCTCGTGGAAGCGCGTACCGACGGAGATTTGGAAGTCACCATTTTCGGCGGTGGGCAGCTGGGTTCTGAGGTGGAAAACGGCTCTGAAGTGCAGGCTGGCCGCACGCTTCAATCGACCATCATGTCAGCCGGGGCCATGTCCTCTTTTTATGGTGACTATCAAGCGGTCACCGCCCCATTCCTGTTTACCAGCTGGCGCCAGGCATGGACCTTCTTTGACAGCGAGTGGTTTGCCGACTTCATGTCCGGCACCGTCGATGCGGCCAACATGCGCTATCTGGGAACCTTTGATGACGGCGGCGGTTTCGTTGCGTTTACCAACAACGTCCATTTGATCGAAACACTTGAGGATCTGGAAGGGCTGAATATTCGCACCGAAGAGAACCCCGCTCACGTAGCCATCATGCGTTCACTAGGCGCGTCCGCAACGCCGTTGCCTTGGGGCGAGCTAATTACTGCGCTGGAAACCGGCCTTGCTGACGGCCAGTTCAACGCGCCTGTGCTCAATACCACCTTCAACTTCGATGCCGTAACGGACTACACCACGCTCACCGGGCATGTGTATAACAGCGCGCCCTGGATGGTGAGTGAGTCCTGGTACCAGACGCTTCCGGAAAGCCATCAACAGGCGCTGATCAGCTCTGCCCGCGAAGCGATTCAGCTAAGCCATGGAATGTCGGGTGCCTTGGCAACGGCTAGCTGGGTTGAATCCTGTGAGCGCTTTGAAGCCTGCTACCTGATGCCCGATGCCGAACGCGAACGCATGGCCGAGATTGCCCGCCCGGCTTGGCAGGCATGGATCGTTGATGATTTCGGCATGGATAGCGCCCGCGTGCAGGGGCTGCTCGATGAAGTCGAGCAGGTCGGCCAGCAGTTGGCGAATGACGACATGCGCATTTATGGCCAATAACGGTTAGCGACGGATAAACGCTGGGGAGCGGGTATGCCCCAGCGTGAGGAATCATCATGGGCGTTTTACACCCGTTGCGCCGCCTAAGTGATAGCGTCAATCAGGTGGCGATCGTGCTGTGCATTGGCTGTATTCTCGCCATGCTGGGCATCTCTTTTACCGCGTTTGTTTACAAGCTATTCACCGGCAGCACGCTGAGCTGGACATATTCGCTGGCGCGGCTGTTTTTGCCGTGGATAGGTTTTCTCTCCATGACCATCTCACTGCGCTATGGCGAACACGTGGCAATGACGCTGCTGGTACGTAGTTTGCCCAAAATCATGGTGCAGACGGCGGCGGGGTTTTGTCTGGCCGTTATCGGCCTGTTTGCGCTGATGTTGGTCTGGTATGGCTGGGGTTACTTCACCAACGCGACCCAGGTGTACATGGTCTCCGATCAGATTCGCATTCCCAGTAAGTTCACCGCCGTCGTGGTGCCTATCAGCGGCGTGATTATGCTCTTGCACCTGGTGCACGGCTTTGCCTTGTTGGAGCACTTTATAGATGAGCGCGACATGATTGATGAGCTCATTGAAACCAATGACGGGGAGAGCCGCTCATGACCCCTGCAATTTTAGTCTTCGTACTGCTGTTGTTTATTGGGGCGCCGGTGGCGGTGGTCATGGCGATGTCGGGTCTGGCGGGTGGCTTTGCGCTGGGTGGCGAGCGCATGCTGGGGATTATTGCTGACCGTATGTTCTCCGGCGTTTCCGGCTTTCTGCTGATTGCCGTGCCGTACTTTATCTTTACCGCTGAGCTGATGAACCAGGGCGGGCTAACCCATAAGCTGATCGCGTTTAACAATGCGCTGTTTGGTCGGGTGCGTGGGTCGCTTTCCCATGTCAATATTTCGGTTTCGGTGTTTTTTGCAGGCCTGACGGGCGCGGCCGTGACCGATACCGTCGCCATCGGCAAAATCATGATCCCCGAGATGAAGAAACAGGGCTACGACGCTGAGTATGCCGCCGCGGTTACCGCCTGCTCATCGATTATTGGGCCGATCATTCCACCTAGTGTGGTCATGGTGGTTTACGCCACGCTGCTGCGCGATATATCGGTGATCGACCTGTTTGCGGGCGGTATTATCCCCGGCCTATTGATGGCGTTGGCGCTACTGGGGGTGAGCTTTTTCCTGGCCTGGAAACGCGGCTACCCTAAACAGGCGCCCACCCCCTTTAAGGCCGCGATAATGGCGCTGCTGGTCGCGCTACCGGCGATGGTGGTGCCGCTGATTATTCTGGGCGGCATTCTTTCGGGACTCACCACAATTACCGAAGCCTCTGGCTTTGCGGCGGTGTATGCCATCGTGATTGGCGTGGTGTTTTACCGCAATCTTACCTGGCGCAAGATATGGGACGCCCTGGTGACCACGGTGCGCTTCTCCGGCGTGGTGTTTTTTCTACTCGCGACCTCCGCCGTGCTGGGCTGGTTCGTCACCCGCTCGGGGATTGCCCGAGACGCTGCCAGCATGATTACTACCTTTAGCGATGTCGCCTTTGTGCAGCTGATGCTGGTCTGCCTGCTACTCTTAATAATTGGTACGGTAATGGATGTGCTGCCCGCGCTGGTAGTGATTGCTCCGGTGTTGGTACCTGCCATGCTGCAGTTAGGTTTTGACCCACTGCACTTCGCCATTCTAATGATTGTGGTACTCAATATCTCCAACGTGACGCCGCCGGTCGGCATGACCCTGATGACTGCTGCGCGCATAGCCGAAGTGCCCTATGAGCGGGCTATTGTGGCGTCACTGCCGTTTTACGTATCGTTTATTGTGGTGATCGTGCTGCTTGCCGCTTTTCCAGCGCTATCCACCTGGATTCCTTCTTTACTCTAACGGGCTGCCAAGGATTGCGAACTCATTATGAAATGCTTTTACCACCCCGATCAGGCCTACCACGCGCCGCCGACCTTTCTGCTGCGCGGTCAGCCTGCGCCTTCACCGGAAGGCCCGGTGCGCGCCGAGCTGCTTACCCAGGGCCTGGCAAGCGTGGGACTTACGCTGAGCGAACCTTTAGAGGCCGATTCGCCCACGCTGCGCAAGCGTTTGGAGCAGATCCATACGCCGTGCTATCTGCAGTTTCTTGACACTATCTACACACGCTGGCAGGAACTCCCCAATGCCGCAGCGTTTGTCGCCCCCAATATTCATCCTTGCGGCGGCGGCCATCACTACCCACGTCACCCGATCGGCCAAGCCGGGTGGCATTTGCACGATATGGCCTGCCCGCTCAGCGCGACCAGCTTTCGTGGGGCGCTGGCCTCGGCAGCTACCGCTGAAGCCGCGGCAGAAGAAGTCCTGAATGGCGCGCCCAGCGCCTATGCGCTGTGTCGCCCGCCGGGCCATCATGCAGGGCCTGAACGTGCCGGTGGGTTTTGTCTACTAAACAATGCAGGGCTTGCCGCCACCGTACTGCGCGAACGCTATGCCAAAGTGGCCATCATTGATGTGGATCTCCACCATGGTAACGGTACCCAGGATATTTTTTACTCAAGAAGCGATGTGTGGACCGGCTCGCTACACGCCGACCCCAGCGACTTCTATCCATTTTTCTGGGGCGGTGCCGATGAAGAGGGCAGCGATGAGGGTGTCGATGCCAACGTTAACCTGCCCCTGCCGGTGGGCAGCGATGGCGAGGTGTATCTAGATGCACTCGCCGTCTTGATTGATCACCTGCAGCGCTATGAGCCCGAAGCCGTGGTCGTCGCGCTAGGTCTGGATGCCCATAAGGATGACCCGCTAGCCGGGCTGAAGGTGGAGACCGACGCGTTTATTGAGGTCGGCAAGCGTTTGGCGGCGCTGGCGCTGCCCACGGTGATTATTCAGGAAGGTGGCTATCCGACCGAGCATCTCAGCGCCAACCTGGCTGCCTTTATGCAGGGCTTTGCGTCATGAGCACGACTGGCTTTTACTGGCATGAGCGCTGCTTTTGGCATGACCAGGGCGCGATTGGGGTGTTTTCTGCCCCCGGCGAGTTCTTGCAGCCCCAGGCCGCATCGGAAAGCCCCGAAAGCAAGCGGCGGCTTAAAAACATTCTGGAAGTCAGCGGTTTGATCGACGAACTCCATGTGGTCAAACCGGTGGCGGCCAGCCTGGATGACCTGCTGCGTTTTCACACCCCGCGTTATTTAGAGGCGCTACAGACAGGCGACCAGGCGCAGGGCGGTAACGGCGGCGACTGTGCCCCGTTTATGCCGGGCAGTTGGGCGGCCGCCCGACACTCGGCGGGGCTGGCTATCGCGGCGGTAGAAGCCGTGGCGCTGGGGCAGGTCAACAATGCCTATGCCCTGTGCCGCCCGCCGGGGCATCACGCGGAAGCAGATCAGGGGCGGGGGTTTTGTCTGTTAGGCAATATTCCTGTCGCAGTCATGCGCGCGCGTGCTCTGGGCCAGGCGAAGCGGGTGGCAATTCTTGACTGGGATGTTCATCACGGCAATGGCCAGCAGGCAGCGTTTTACGCCGAGCCGGACGTGTTGACTGTCTCGGTGCATCAGGCGGCGAATTATCCGCTGGAAACCGGGCACTTTGCGGAGCAGGGCGAAGAGGCCGGTGTGGGTACCAACCTCAACCTGCCACTGCCTCCCGGCTGTGGCCTGGGGGCTTATGAATACGCGATGGAAAGGCTTATTCTGCCAGCGCTTGAAGCCTTCGCGCCGGATTTGATCGTAGTGGCCTGTGGCTATGACGCCTGCGCCAAGGACCCGCTGGGCAAAATGCTGCTCAACAGCGCCGCTTTCGCACGCATGACGGCTCAGCTTAAAGCGCTGGCTGAGCGCTGCTGCGCAGGCAAGCTCGTGTTTGTGCACGAGGGCGGCTATTCAGAAGGCTACGTTCCGCTATGCGGCCATGCCGTTATCCAAACTCTGGCGGGCAGCGCGCTTGGCGTACCCGACCCGCAGAATGATGAAATCGCTGCCTGGGGCTATCAGGCCTTGCAGCCGCACCAGCAGGTTCTGATCGATGGCTGGCGCCAACAATGGGAGAACATGCATGACACCGCTTTATGATCGCGACGGCTGGATTTGGCAGGACGGTGAATGGAGCGAATGGCGCGACGCCAAGGTGCATTTGTTTACCCATACCCTACATTACGGCATGGGCTGTTTTGAAGGTGTGCGCGCCTACGCTGGCGCTACCGGTACGCATCTTTTTCGGGTGGCAGAACACACGCGCCGCCTGGCGGAAAGCGCCCATGCGCTGGATGTCCCACTGCCGTTTAGCGAAGCGGAAATAATCACCGCCCAGCGCGAGTGCCTGAGTAAAAACGGCTTGAGCAATGCCTACTTGAAACCCACCGTGTTTTTAGGCGCAGAAGGCCTGGGGCTTCGCGCCCAGGGACTGACCACCCATGTGATGGTGGCCGCCTGGGATTTAGGCCCATATATTTCGCCCCATGCCGCTACCCACGGGCTGCGTGCGCTAACGTCTTCCTGGGCACGCCATCATGTCAATATCAGCCTGTGCCGCGCCAAGACCAGCGGCCACTACGTCAACTCAATGCTGGCGCTCAATACCGCCGTGAAAGCCGGTTTTGATGAAACCATCATGCTTGACCCCGAGGGCTATGTAGCCGAAGCCTCGGCGGCTAACGTCTTCCTGCTGCGCGACGGCGTACTGCACACGCCCGAGGTGACGTCGTGCCTGCAGGGAATTACCCGGGATAGCGTGATTCAGCTAGCGCAACAGATGCTGGGTATTGAAGTGCGTGAACGCAGAATTACCCGCGATGAGCTGTATACCGCCGATGAGGCTTTTTTAACCGGCACCGCTGCGGAAATACTCCCACTTAGAGAGCTTGATGGGCGCCGGATAGGTAGTCGCGCAGGCGCGCCGCCCGCCAGTGAACCGATTAGCCAAGACAGCGTGACGGCCCAGCTGCAGCGTCTATATCGCCAGGCAGTGCGCGGTGAGCTGGAGGAGTTCAGGCATTGGTTGACCCCGGCTTAAGCCGGGGTGTTAGGCAGGTCTAAGCGGGTCAGGCCTGCTGTTTAATGGCCTGTTCAAGAATCTTCAGCCGCCCAGGTGTCAGAGCATCCGCCACGGCGGTAATGCGTATTACGTTGGCAAGTTCTGGGTGTGCCAGGCGTGCAACCAGAATGCCTTCTGCCAGCAGTTGCTGATGTACCGTCGCGGCGATGTCAGCGCTGGGTAGGCGGATGCCGATAAAGTTGGTGGCACTCGGCAGCACATCGGCGCCTAAAGCGCGAAAGTGCTCGGCCAACTGCTCGCGGCGCGCTTTTACATCAGCGACGTGCTGATTCACTTCTTCAGGGTGGTCGAGCACTACTTCGGCGGCGGCCAGGGTCAGTGTCGACACTGCATAGTGAATACGTACCTTCATCATCATGGTAAGTACGGCAGGTTCGGCGATCGCATAGCCAATGCGCAGCCCCGCTAAGCCGTGGGCTTTTGAGAGCGTGCGCAGGCGAATTACGCCGGGCAGTGCTTGGGCCGCAAACTCGCTCCCCGCATCATCACGAAAATCCCCATACGCTTCATCCAACAGTAGCCAGCAGGTGTCCGGCAGCGCCTCGCGCAGTTTGAGAATTGCGCTATCGCTATGCAGATGGCCGCTGGGGTTATCCGGATTAGCAAGATACACCAGGCGCGCGTTTTCCTGATGCGCCGCTGTGGCCAATGCTTCCAGGTCAGGCGCCAACACGCCCGGCGCCTCATGGTAGCTAGGTTCAACCAGCCGACAGCCTTGCCCCTTGGCAAAATAGCCAAAGGTGGGGTAAGTGCCCGCCGTACACACGACCGTGGCGCCGGGTTCACAGGTCGTGCGCACGGCCAGTGCAATCAGGCTGTCAGCCCCGGCATCCACCAGCATATGATCAAGGAGAATGCCCTGCTGCGCGCTCAGCCGTTGGCGTACGCCCAGGGCTTCGGCATCGCCGTAGCCGTAAACGTGTTTAGCCAGGGCATCACCAAAATGCTCGCGCAGCGCCCGGTGGGGCATATCCAGGCCTTCGTTGGACCCCAACTGATGCGGGATCTCTCGGCCAAGGCGACGTTCGAGTACTTTAATACCCGGAAAGGGGTTAACCGGGCCTTCACCGGTAAGGTGCTCGGGGTAGCGAGGCATGTTGATATCCTAAAAACAGTTTCTAAAAACAGTACTAATGATTACGCCAAGACTTTTCTTGAGGTGCTTTATTTAAGAACTTTATCTAAGAACTTTATTTAAGTGCTTTATTTAAGAACTTTATCTAAGAACTTTATTTAAGTGCTTTATGTAAGTACTTTACCGCGATTCAGCAGGCAGTGGGGGTCAAGCGCCTGTTTGAGCGTCTGCATCAGGTCAATTTCAGCGCTGGTCCGGCAGGTGCTAAGCCAGGCGCGTTTTTCAATCCCAATACCGTGTTCCGCTGAAACGGACCCGCCCAAAGCCTGAAGCGGTTCATACACCAGCGCTTCGACGGCGCGGCGCACGTCAGGGTCATGGCTACCGACGCTGATAGAGATATGCAGATTACCATCGCCCAAATGGCCAAACACGACCAGGCGGCCGTCAGGCCAGCGCTGCAACAACTGTGCTTCCAGCGTATCGGTGTAGCGCTGCATATCGATAATCGGCAGGCTGACATCAAAGGTCAGTACCGGCGCTAATCCTTTGACCAATCCTTCAATATCCTCACGGATAGCCCAAAGGCCAGCGCGCTGTGTGGCTGACTGGGCGATCACGGCATCGACGATCAGTTCACGTTCCAGCGCCTGCTCCAACGCTTCACTAAACTGTGCTTCAAGGCGGGCTTCGTCACTGCCTAATCCTTCGATGATCACGTAAAAAGGGTGGTCAGTAGAAATCGGGGGAGTGTGGCGTCCTGTTGTCTCGGTGAGCAGGCGATAGTGGTTCTGCCACATGACTTCAAAGGCACCGAGGCTGCCGCCCAGTGTTTTACCCATATGGCCGAGCAGTTCGGTAAGGGCATCAAACGACGGGCAGGCGACCAGTGCCGTTTGCTCAATCGGCATGGGCGGCTGCAAACGCAACACGGCGCGGGTCACAATGCCCAGAGTACCTTCGCTGCCGATAAACAGCTGCTTAAGATCAAATCCAGCGTTGTTTTTCAGCATGCGATTCATGGAGCTGACCACGCGGCCATCAGCCATTACGGCTTCAAGACCCAACACCTGTTGGCGCATCATGCCGTAGCGAATAACCCGAACACCGCCAGCGTTGGTGGCAATATTGCCGCCGATGGTACAGCTGCCCCGTGCGCCAAGGTCCAGCGGGAACTGCAGTCCTGCCTCGCTTGCCGCTTCCTGTACCCGTTGCAGCGGGGCGCCAGCCTGTACCGTCAGCGTGCCGCCAACTCGGTCTATCTCCTCAATGGCGGTCATGCGTTCAAGCGAGATCACCAGCTCATCAGGGGTGGTTTCAGCGCCGTGTACCAAACCGGTGAGCCCGCCGTGAGTAACAACGGGCTGCTTGAGTTCAAAGCAGGCGCGCATGACGGCCGCCAACTGGTCGGTATCGGCGGGGCGTACAATGGCGCCTGCGTGGCAAAGCGCACCGGTCATCCAGTCTTCCTGGCGATTGGTCACATCATCGCCGGTGATCACATGGGCAGCGCCCACTATGTTGCGCAGTGTTTCTAGGCTTATTAGCACTGATCATCCTTAAAAATTAATGGGTCTTTCTGCTACGCGGTCGCGGCAACCGGTGCGCCTCGGCCGGGAATCGCCTCCAGCAGCGAGCGAGTATAGGCCTCGCGAGGGTGTAAAAATATCTGCTCGGCGCTTCCCTGCTCAACAATACGGCCATGCTGCATCACTACGATACGATCACAAATCTGCGCGGCGACACGTAAATCGTGGGTGATAAACAAAAGCGATAGCGACAGTCTCTGTTTGAGTTCTTCAAGCAGTTCCAGCACTTGTGCCTGGATCGATACGTCCAGCGCCGAGACGGCCTCATCGGCAACGATCAGTTCGGGGTTGAGTGCCAAGGCGCGTGCAATGCCTATCCGCTGGCGCTGACCACCGGAAAACTCGTGAGGGTAGCGTTCAACGGCGCTGGCGCCCAGGCCGACCATATCTAATAGCTCACCTGCCTGCTTAAGGGCCTGTGCTTTAGGCGTACCGTTGGCGATCGGCCCCTGGGCAATCGCCATGCCCACCCGAGTACGCGGGTTAAGCGAGGCGTAAGGGTCCTGGAAAATCATCTGCACCCGATGACGTTCACGGCGCAGGGCATCGCCTTTAAGCTGCGATAGGTTAACACCATCCAGCAGTAGCTCGCCGTCATCCGGGTGTTCCAATCGCACCACGCAGCGCCCAAGCGTTGATTTACCCGAGCCGGATTCGCCTACAATGCCCACCGTTTCACCCCGGGCCAGGGTGAGTGAAACGTCATCCAGCGCGCGCACTTCACGAGACGCTTTAAACCACCCCCCGCGGGAGCGGAAGACCTTATTAAGCCGTTTGATGTCGAGCAGCGGAGCAGTGGTGTTCGCCTCTCGGTGGGGCGGTACGGCATTGCTGGGAATTGCGGCAATCAGCGCTTGGGTATACTCGTTCTGAGGATTACCCAGCACCTCGCTGGCTTCACCGATTTCGACAATCTGACCGTGGCGCATCACGCAAACACGGTTGGCTATCTCGGCCACTACGCCAAAATCGTGGGTGATAAACATTACCGCCATGCCCCGGCGGCGTTGCAGATCGCGAATCAGCTCAAGAATCTGCGCCTGTGTGGTGACATCTAGCGCTGTGGTTGGCTCATCGGCAATCAACAGCACTGGCTCTAGCGCCAGCGCCATGGCAATAACCACCCGCTGACGCTGCCCGCCGGAAAGCTCAAAAGGGTAGGCGCGGATGGCTTTCTCGGGCTGGGGAATCCCCACTTCAATTAAAAGCTCCAGAGCACGGGCTTGGCGCTGTTTAGGCGTGAGCTTGCCGTGGGCCTCGAACACCTCGGCAATTTGCGCCCCAACGCGCATCAGCGGGTTGAGCGCGGTCATCGGCTCCTGAAAAATCATGCCGATCTTGAGCCCGCGCAGCGCCCGATGCTGCTTTTCGGTCAAGGTGATTAGATTCTGCCCCTCGAATATAGCCTCGCCCTGAACGGGCCGAACGCCCTTGGGCAGCAGCCCCATGACCGTATTGGCAGCCATGGATTTGCCCGAGCCAGACTCACCCACTACGCACATGATTTCGCCGCGCTTAACGTCGTAACTGACGTCTTCAACCGCGAGAGCCCGGTCGGCGCCCTTGGGGAGTGCCACGCTAAGCTGACGGATACTTAGTACGGTCTGTGTCGCTGTATCAGACATAAAAAGCTCCTAGCGCTCGCGGGAAAGTTTGGGGTTTAAGGCATCGTCCAAGCCTTCGCCCACTAGGTTAAGCGCCAGTACGGTCAGCAGAATGGCCACGCCGGGGAAGAAGCTTAGCCACCATGCTTGACGAATCACGGTGCGCGCCGCCCCAATCATATAACCCCAGGACATGACGTTAGGATCGCCCAACCCAAGAAACGATAGAGAGGATTCCAGCAAAATGGCGGTGGCCACCATCAGCGATGCCAGCACAATAATCGGGGAAAGCGTATTGGGCAGGATTTGGCGCAATATGATGGTGCTGTTGGTTTGCCCTACCAGGCGGGCCGCTTCTACATATTCGCGATGGCGCAGCGACATAAATTCAGCGCGCACCAGACGAGCCACGGGGGGCCAGCTCACCAGAGCGATGGCAAGCACTATAGAGGTAACGCTGGGCTGCATAATGGCGACCAGCACAATGGCCAGGGCAAAGTTGGGAATGGTCTGAAAGAACTCGGTGAAGCGCATTAGAATGTCATCAATCAACCCGCCGTAATAGCCTGCAATGGCGCCTAGCGGTACGCCAATCAACAGCGCCACGCTGGTGGATACCAGGCCAATCAGCAGCGATACCCAGGCGCCATGCATCAGGCCTGCGGCCACGTTGCGGCCCATGGTATCAGTGCCTAGCGGGAAACCATCCTGAGATAAGGGCGGCAGGAAAGGGCGTTGCACCATGCGCCAGGGCGATTCAGGAAACAGCAGCGGGGCAAGAATCGCCATAGCGATAATCATCAGCAGGATAATCAGCCCCACCAGGGCGCCACGGTTCTGCGCAAAGCGTGCGAAAAAGCTCATGAGGCCCCCTTGATACGCGGATCAGCCAAGCGGTACACCAGGTCGGTAATAATATTGAAGACGATGACCAGGGCGGCCGAGAAGAAGAAAATGCCTAATAGCAGGTTGTAGTCACGCTGTTGAAGCGCCTCGAACATCAGCCGGCCGATGCCTGGCCAGGCAAACACGGTTTCCGTCAGAATCGCACCGCCCACCATTTGCCCCGCCTGCAAGCCTGCCAGAGTGATAATGGGCAGCAGCGCATTACGCAGCACGTGGCGACGCTGGATAATCCCCGTTTTCAAGCCCTTCGCCCGGGCGGTTTTAACGTAGTCCTGCTGAGCGGCGTCCAGCATGGACGTACGAGTCATGCGGGTATAGATCGCCATAAAGAACAGCGCAAGGGTCGTGGCGGGGAGTATCAGATGTTTAGCGACATCCAGAATCAAGGCAAAACCGGTGTAGCCAGCGCCCACCGTATAAAAGCCGTAGGCCGGTAGCCAGTCTAGATAGACGGAAAACACCAGCACCGACATCAACGCGACCCAGAACAGCGGTGTGGCGTAGAACACCAGCGCCAGCGCCATAATGATCGAGCCAGAGGGTTTTTTAACCCGCGCCGCGGCCATCGAGCCCGCGATAATGCCCAATACCAGCGAGATCAGAAAAGCCGTGCCGGTGAGCAGTAAAGTGGCAGGTAGCCGCGCCATGATCAGATCAAAAACCGGCACGCCAAGCCGATACGAGTAGCCGAAATCGAGCATCGCGATACCCGAGACATAGCGCCACAGCTGAACGTACATGGGCTGGTCGAGCCCGAAGCGCTCGCGCAGCTGGTTGAGGAACTCCTGATCGGCGGCGCCCGCTTCACCGGCCAGAATGGCAGCGGGGTCGCCAGGGGCCAGCTGAATGAGCAGAAAATTAAGAATAACGATCAAGAACAGCACTATCACGGCTTTGAAAAGCCGCATGATAATTAAGCGGGCATAAAGCATGAGCATTTCCCTGACAGCAATCGAGCGCCCAGGCAGCTTGCGCTACCTGGGCGGGCTTGGCTTAGCGGTCTAGCCAGGCATCCCTGAAGCCTTCGTTCAGCCCTACGCTAGAGTTGACGAGATCTTTCACATCACAGCGGTAGAGGGTCGGAAAGCCCAGTTCCATCAGCCAGCCAACGGGCACATCCTCATGCAGGATCTCTTGCACTTCTTTATAGAGCGCTTCGCGTTCTTCGTCTGGGTAGGCGGTAGCGGCTTCGTTGAATAGCTCATCAACGCGCTCATTTTCATACCCTTCCACGTTATTCCAGGGTGAACCTTTGGCGATATTGTCGGAAAGGTAGGTGCGCGAAATGCCGAGTGCCGGATCGCCGTACTGGTACAGGTAGGTAAAGGCGAGATCGTAATCCCAGTCCCCCAGGCGCTGGTTCCAACCGCCAACGTCAGTGGCTTGCGTGCTGACATTAATGCCTACTTCACGCAGGTTTTGTTGCACGGCTTCGGCCCAGCGGGTCCAGGTTTCGCCGTAAGGCAGCGGCAGGATAGTGACTTCTTCGCCGTCGTAACCCATTTCCTCCAGCAGCTCACGGGCGCGCTCGGGGTTATAGTCGTAAGGTTCCAGCGAGTCATCCTGGAAACGAGCATTAGAGCCGAACGACGACAGAGGCACCTTGCCTAAACCATTCCACAAAACATTCCGGGCAAACTCCCGGTCCATGGCGTACATCACCGCCTGGCGGAAGCGTTTATCGGCCGTGGGGCCTTCGCGGTTGTTCATCCAGAGCATGGAGTAGGGGCTGAAGTACTCATGGCCCTCTTCGGTGACACAAACGTTATCCATTTCGGATAAGCGCGGAATATCGAAGTTTTCAACTGTGCCGCTGGGCAGCACATCAATCGTACCGTTTTCAAACGCCACCGCACGTGAACCGCCGTCAGGAATGATGTGCCAGTTGACGCCATCAAGGTAGGGCAGGCCTTCCTCGTAATAGTCGTCGTTTTTAACCAGCTCAATCACCGTACCGCGCTCCCAGTTGGCAAACTTAAACGGGCCTGTGCCGATAGGGTGGTCGTTATGTTCGTTGTTGCGGAAGTCGGTGCCTGCGTAAAGGTGTTCCGGCACCATGGTGAAGGTGCCCGCTTCAAAAGAGAGCAGGAACGGGCCAAAAGGCTCGGCCAGGGTAAACACCACCGTATGCTCATCGGTAGCTTCAATGCTTTCCACGTGCTGCAAAACAGCCCGCGCACTGGGGTTTAGTTCGCGGTGGAAAACATCGGCAGAGAAGACGACGTCGTCAGCGGTGAACGGCTCACCGTCATGCCAGGTAACATTGTCGCGCAGGTGGAACGTATAAGTGCGGCCATCGTCGCTGACATCCCAGGATTCGGCCAATTGGGGGATTGGTTCCAAGTCGGTGGTGTAGCGCAGCAGGCCTTCATAAATATTACCGGCCACGACCCGGGTGGGGGCATTTTGAATCATGCCCAATACCAAACCAGGCGGCTCTGGCTGAACGATGGTATTAACGATGCCGCCCTGTTTAGGGTCGTCGGCTAGTGCGGTGGTCGTAAACGCGAGTGCTGCAGCGGAAATTGCCAAAGCCAAAGGGTGTTTCATTGTTCCTGCTCCTCGGTTATTAGGACGTAATTAAATTTACGTTATCGTTAGGCGAGCGAGGCGTCGTATTGCTTAAGCTAAGAGCTAAAGCCCGATTGTGTTGGTTATTGGTGGCTTTTTTGACCATAGCACCGGTTTATAAAACTGTCGACAGTCGGCAGTCGTCCATCGACAGAATGCTTTTTTGCGTCATACTGAAATACGCAATAATTTTCATGAGTAATGTCGATGGCCTTATCACACGTGGCTCCCAAGGCCTTTATTCAACATCAGAACCTGGTCGAGCAAGTTGCTGACTATTTGACCCAAGCGATTATTCAGCAACACTTTTTACCTGGTGAACGCCTTTCGGAAGTACAGCTTTCCAAAGATTTAGGGGTGAGCCGCGCCCCGGTGCGTGAAGCAGCCAGGCTGCTTGAAAGCCGAGGGCTTTTGATCTCCAAACCACGCCGTGGCTTCTTTGTCAGGGCGTTGAACGCCGTTGAATTTGAAGATGTCTTCGATCTACGCCTGTGCCTTGAACGTCACGCTATTGAACACCTCGCCGAGCGCTATAGCGTTGAAGCCCAGCGCGCCCTGGAGCAGCAGGTAGAGGTATTGTGTGAAGCCGCTCTTGGCAATGATGAGACGCGCCGAATCGAGGAAGATCTGCAGTTTCATCGCTTAATGCTGCACTACGCAGGCAATGAGCGTTTGCTAAAGGCATTTGATGGGTTAACCCACGAGCTGCGCCTGTGTATCGCCTTGATTACCAAAACCCATGACGCGCCGGACACTATTGCCACCAGCCATTTCAAACTGCTTGAAGCGCTGGCAAGCGGCAGCCCCGCGGCCTGCCGGGAGGCAATTGATTACCATATCGGTGTAGCACGAAAGTTCGTGGTGCGCGGCGTCGGGGAGCCAGGAGAGCCAGGGCGCTAGGAGAGTCAACGATGAAGACGTTTTACCACGTCGAACAAGCACTTCATCATCCGCAGACCTACTTCTCGCGGGGGAAAATGCGTACGCCCCAGGAGGTGCCTGAGCGCACTATGCACCTGCTAGCGGCGGCCAAACGGCTGGGGTTTGATGTGCAGCCACCGGTGGATTATGGCGTGGCGCCGCTGAGAGCCGTGCACTCGCTGGCTTATCTTCGCTTCCTGGAGAGCGCCTATTCCCGATGGCGCGCTCTGGGAGAAGACTGGGGCGAAGAGGTGATCTCTAACATCTTCGTCCGCTCGCCTAACGCCCTACGCGGTATTTTGGCGGAGGCCGCGCGCTACTTGGCAGACGGCAGCGCGCCAATAGGCCGCGATACCTGGCAATCCGCCTACTGGTCCGCCCAAAGCGCGGTCGCCGGTGCCGAGGCGTTATTAACGGGCGAGCGGTTTGCCTATGCGCTATCGCGCCCGCCCGGCCATCATGCAGGCATCGACTCGGCGGGTGGCTTCTGCTTCCTCAACAATGCGGCCATTACGGCCCAGCATCTTACCTCGCGCTTTGCGCGTATCGTCGTGCTCGACCCAGACATGCACCACGGCCAGGGCATTCAGGAGATTTTCTATGCGCGTGACGATGTGATGTATATCTCGATCCACGGCGATACCACCAACTTCTACCCGGCAGTCACCGGCTTTGAGAGCGAACGCGGCGAGGGTGCCGGGTTGGGCTATAACCTCAATTTGCCGATGCCCCATGGATCAAAGGAGTCGGTATTTTTTGAGCGCTTGGACGAAGCCTGCCAAGCCATTCGGCTGTTTGAGCCTGACGCGATCGTATTGGCGCTGGGGTTTGATATTTACGAGCGCGATCCACAGGCCAAAGTAGCCGTCTCCACTCCAGGGTTTGCAGAGCTTGGCCGCCGGATGGCGGGGTTGAATCTACCCACGCTGGTAGTACAGGAGGGCGGCTACTACCTAGAAGGATTAGAGGCTAATGCGGTAAGTTTCTTTGAGGGATTGCTGGGCACACAGCAACGCTCGCCGCTAAACGTGTGAGAAGAGTAGGACAAGCCATTCAGGTGTCTGGCAAGATAGTCGCTTTCGAATTTCTATCGATCAAGGACACGGCATGGCCCACCTGCTACGCATCGTGATGATTCACGGCCACCTGGAAGGCGTGGTTGAACTCAGTGTGGACGGCCACACCAATATTTGCGGCACCAATGCTTCGGGTAAAACCACGCTTCAGCGCCTGGTGCCGGTGTTTTACGGCGAACTACCCAATAAGGTGGTGCCCAAAACGCGCATGAAGTTTGATGCGTTTTACCTGCCGCATCGCAATAGCTACTTGGTGTATGAATACCGCCGCGAGGCTGGCAACATCTGCCAAGCGGTGCTGACCCGCAAAGCCGAAGGCGGGGTGGAGTATCGCTTTGTGGGTGGGCCCTATCGGCCGGAAGATTATCTGGTGGAGAGCGAGGCGGGCGTGGCCGCACTCGACTACACCCAGTGGGCCAGTGGCCTGCGCCGAAGCGGCACGCCGGTATCGCCCAAGCTCGGTGCTACGTCTGAATTCCGCTCGGTTATCCAGAACGACTTTACCCAGCTGCACGGCAATAGCCGCGATGGCCTCAAGCTGCGCCAGATCGCCGCGCAGTTCAGTCTGGTCAAACCCGAGCGGCGCATTCGCCATATTGAAAAGCTGGTCTCGGCGGTGCATGCCAAAGAGGGCAAGATGGATACCCTCAAAACCATGCTGGCAGCGATTTTCGAAGAGGATGGCGTTGAGCTGCCGGTCACGCGGATTCGTAACACCAAGGCGCGTGAATGGATTGCCCAGATGCGCCAATCCATGCGCCTGGAACCATTGCAGGCGTCGCTCGCCCGGCTTGCCGGGATTGATCGAGAGCTTGCCCATTTGGATGCCACCCTCTGGCAGCTTAAGCCCCAGCTTGAAGATGACCGCCAGCAGGCCGAGCGGCACATGGCCGATGTGGACGCCGAGCTTGCCCGCCATCAGCGCGATTTTCAGCAGCGGGAAAGCGATTACGCCCAGGCGCGGGACGAACTCAACGATCGCCACAGCGAAGTGGTCAGCGATTTACAGCAGACCCAGCGCCGCCTCAATGATCTGCAAACCCAGTACGAGCACTATTTCGAGGCGGACATGCCCGCCCTGGAGCGCGATATCAATGCGCTGCCCCAATGGCGTGAGCAGCGCGATCAGCTGCGTGCCCACCTGAACGTCATGCAGGATGCGGTAAAAGAGAGCCAGGCGCGGCTTGATGGGCGCCTGCGCGAACTTTCCGAGGCGCTGGCCCGCCAGACCGGCGAAGCCCAGGAACTGATCGACGCCCTGGTGGAAGAGAAAGCCCTGCGCCGTGAACAGCAGTGGGAAGCCGAGCAGCGGCTTAATGAACGCTACCAGCAGGAGCGTCAGCGCCTGGAAGGCGAGTATCAGGCGCAGCTTGAATTGGGCGTTGAGCAGTTGGCCGAGCTAAAAGCCCAGCTCTCACTTTCAACACAAACCGCCGAAGAAACTGCTGATGCTGAGCTTGCCCAGGCGCGTCTGGATCAAGCCCAGCAGGAGCGTAACGCATCGGCCGCGACGCTAGATGGCCTGCGCCGCGAGTTTGAAAGCAACCGCCGCGCCCGGGACGACGCCGAGCAGCAACTGGTTCAGCTTCGCCAACAGCTTGAGCGCGCCGAACAGCGCAGCTACGCGCTCTACCAGCAGCGTGACCCCGAGCAAGGCAGCCTGCGCCATTTTCTGCGCTATCACCGCCCCGGTTGGGAGCAGCAGTTAGGCAAAGTCATTGCCCCGGAGCTGTTGGAGCGGCGCGATTTAGCACCTCAACTAGCCGACGGCGGCAGCGACGACCTGTTTGGGCTGGCGCTGGATCTCTCGGCCATTGCCTTGCCCGACTACGCCCAGGACGAAGCCACGCTGCTCGCCGCCATTGAAGAAGCGGATAGCGCCAAACGGCGCGTGCAGGCAGAGTGCCAAGCGGCCGAGAAAGCGCTTAAACAACACAACGAGCGCGTCCAAAAAGCCGATGAAGCTCAAGACCAAGGCCGTATGGCCCATAAGCGTGCCGAGCAGGAAGTTGAGTTTGCCCTTGAGGCGCGCCGCCAGCAGCAAGAGCGCCACGCCAAGCATCAACAGAAGCGTCGCGCCACCCATCAAACCGCGTTAGCTCGCTTGGAACAAACACAAACCGAGCTGCGTGAAGAAAAACAGCAAGCCCTTAACGCGCTGGGTGAAACCCATCAAAGCCAGTTGTTAGAGCTAAAAGCCGATGGCCAAAGCCAGCTGGACAGCCTGGATGCTCAGCTGCGCCAGTATAAGCAGCAGTTAAGCGACGCCAACGCAGAACACCAGCGCCAACGGGCGGAGCTGGAAGAGGCCTTCAGCCAGGAACTGGCCGAACAGGGCGTTGACCCCGCCAAGCTAAAAGATACCAAGGCGCGGCTGGCAAGCCAGGAGGAGCGCATCCGCGTTACCGCCGCCCGTCAGGATGAACTTACCGAATACACCCGCTTTATGCGCGTGGAGTGGGGGCAGCATAAGCCGCAGCTGGTCACCCAAGAGGCCGAGCTGGAGCAAACTGAACAGCAGCTTCAGCGCGATAAAGAGCGCTTGAAAAACGACTTTCAGGCCGCGCGCAAAACCCACCAAAGCACAGTAAGTACGCTTAAAACGCAGCGCGAGAGTGAACACGCCAGCCTGGAAGCCTTAAAGCCTCTGCTGACACAGTTGGAAGGCCTCGCCATTGAGCCCGACGGCCAGGCCCCGGCGGCACCGCTTGGCGATGTAGACGAGCGCATTGAGCGCGCCCGCCAGGCGCTGGGCAATCGCCACCAGTTGATCGAACAGCTGCGCCGTGGCTGCCTGGAGGTTGAAAGCCAACTGATCAAGGACGCCAGCAGCGGCTTTGCCGAAGCGCTAGAGAGCGAGCGCAGCAAGCTGCAAAGCGACAACCCGCGCCTACAGCTGCCGCTACTGCGCGACATGCTCAAACTGCTCGAAGACCAACAGCAGCAGTTGATTCAGGAAGGCCGCAACCTGAGCGACGACCTGGATAAGTTCTTTACCGTATTCCGCGATTTGAACCGCCGCATCAGCGCCCAGAGCCGTCGGCTTTCGGAAGAAGTCGCCGACGACCTGCGCCTGGAAGGCATCACCAAAGCCGAAGTGCGTATTCAGTCCACCATCGATGAGCTGGGCTTCTGGGAGCCGCTGAAGCTGTTCGCTCAGCGCTATAAAGAGTGGCGCGAATCCGGCCAGACACTGCCCAGCGACGACTACCTGAACACCCTGGCGGACGTGGTCGACTTGCTGCGCAGCGACCAGCAGTACAGCTTTGAAAGCCTGCTGCGTTTGGAGCTGCACTTAAACGAAGGCGGCACGGACCTGGTGATCAAGAACGACCGCCAGCTGCTGGAGTCCTCCAGCCACGGCATGGCCTATCTGATTCTGTGCAAGTTCCTGCTGGCGTTTACCCGCCTGCTGCGCGGCGATGCAGAAATCGCTATCCATTGGCCCATCGATGAGATTGGCACGCTGGCCTATCACAACGTCGAAAAACTGTTCGACGCCTGTGACAGCAACCGCATTCACATCGTCGGCGCGTTCCCTAACCCCGAGTCCGACGTGTTGCTGCTGTTTGCCAATCGCTACCTGATTGACCGCGATAGCGCTAACGCCAATAAGCGGGTGTTAAAACGTATTGAACCGCGCCTAAGCCGCCTGGCCGAGCGGCTCCAGGAACGTCAGCAGGAGGTGACGGTATGATCGAACATGGCCCACTGCTTGAGCGATTGCTGGCCGGGGAGTTTGTCTGCCCGGTGAGCGATGAGACCGGCTATCGCCACTTGAGCAACGCAGAAACCCGCGAGGAGATCGACACCTACCTGCGCCCACTTAACCGGCGGCTGGCAAGCAACGAAGAGGGCAGCGTGTATTTTCTGGCCTGGCGACAGCTCAATGACAGCGCTCGGGATCAGCTCTCGCGCCAACTGGGTGAGACGCTCAACAGCCTGCTGCCGCTGCTGGAATGGCTGCAGCTGGTTCAAGAAGCGCTGGGCCGCGATACCCTGGCGGCCCCCGGCGATGTGCTCAAACCGGCCGAATTCAGCGCCAAGTGTGAAGACAACCAAAGCCTGCGCGAGCGCCTGGAACGCCTGGCCACCGACAGCTTTTTTGGCTCGCAAAGTGACCAGCTAGATGCCCAGGTAAAGCAGGTCTTCAAGCGCCTGAAAGAGCACGGCTACCTGCTTCAGCCGCATTCAGAGCGTCAGGTATTCGTGGTCACCGGCAAGATCGACTACCTGGTGGACCTGGTGCGCTTTATCCGCGATGAAGAGAACCTGCCGATTGATGCCGAAGGAGAAGAGGGCACACAGGAGGCCCTCTTGTGAACGAGCTGGAGAGTCGTCTGCTCAAAACAGGCGCTGAGCGCTTGGCGCTATTGGGTAAGCATTCTGAAGCGCTGATGCAGGCCTACACCCGTGATGAAGTGCCGCTGGAATCACTCAGCGATAGCGCGCTACGCAAGCTGCTGGCAGCGCGCATTCTGTGGCGCCCGGACGAGCAGAGCGGTGTGAAGCTTTCGCCCAAGGTGCGCGAACTGATCGCCGAAATGCTCGCCGACGAGACCCGCCGCCATGTAAACGCTGATGTGGCAGAAACCCTGGAGTTGATTCGCTCATTGGTACACAGCTACCGCGAGGCGCGCAGCCGGGGCGAGCACTGGCGGCTGGAACAGCAGCTAATGCGCCTGCGCCAAGAAGTTGACGACTTGAACGGGCGCTTTGCCGATGCCATCGACAGCTTATGGCAGCGGCTGAATAGCGACTTTGGTTTTGTCAGCCAGCTCAACGATAAAATCCGCGAAAACGACCGCGCCCAGAAACAGATCGCCAGGCTTCTGGATGGCCTGGCACTGATTAACTTTGACGAGTTGATAGAGCTGGTAGGTAGCGACGGCAGCCTGCGCAAGCTATTGATCAGCCAGCTTCAACAGCAGTTAAGCCACCACTACACCGGCCTGCGCGAGGTGCAGCGTCGCTTGATTGAGCTAATGGCGCGCTTTCGCAAGCAGCAGGCGCGCAGCCGCCTGATCAGCGGCATGGCCGCGTTTATGCGCGAGCACCCAGGCTTTGTGCCCGGCAACTATGCCCGGCGCAGCGAGGTACCCGCGCTGGTCAACCAAGCCGCCCCGCTAAACGCCGCGGCCGCCCCAGCGCTAGACCGCAATCTGGAGTGCCAGGTACTCGCCGACCTGCTGCATCAACTGCCTCAGCCGCGCCACACCACGCAAACGGTGGAAGCCGCCGCACCTGCCCAAGCGCAAGAGAGCAGCCTGGCCGCCGCTCGCCAACAGGCACTCAAGCAGGATGTTGAACACTTCTATTTAAGCGTGATTGACCAGCCCCAGGCGGAGCCGGTCAGCGCCCTTAAATACCTACACGAAAGCCCGCTCGAATGGCCCGATGAAATCTGGCTGTTCCAGGTGATTGCCGAGTACCAGGGCCTGCCGCGCAACGACCAGCGCGCGTTTCGCCTTAAACAGCAGGAGACCCAGGCGAGTGCCTTCAATCACCTGCGTCTGATCCACGACGTTGAACTACAGCTGGCCGTATGAACCTACCCAGCCGCGCCCGCAATGGGCTAAACGGTGTGGCCCGCGAACTGCTCCGCCAGCCCACGGTGGAGAAGCCCCGCGGTCAATGGGTAAACGACGTGGTCGCCTGGTGCCACCAGCACGATATTGACCTGGCCACGCGAATTAACAGTAAAACGCTGCGCTTTGACTCCGCCTTGCTCGCACAGATAAACGATGTATTAGATAGCGCCCGCATAGCGCCGCTAGGCCGCTCACTCAGCGGCCTGACCAGTAGCGCCCAGGCAAAAGAGGGCGTAGAAGAAGATAAAGCCACCCGAGAAAGCCCCCGCGCACGGCGGGTACTCGTAAGCTTTCCCCCACAGCCAATAGCAGGGCTTGCCATCGAACCACGAGCTATTCGCGATGTGGATTTACAGACGCTAAAGCTGAGCGCATTCAGCGCCCTGATTCAGGTCGAAAACCTGGACAGCTTCTATGAGTTCTCGCCGGAACTACCAGCACTAAGCGGCTATGCCAACCCGCTGGTCGTCTACCGCGGCGATAGCCACTACGGCGGCGGCTTTGCCTTACTCGCTGAGGCTTGGCACAAAACCCGCCGAACACATATCTACGCTGGTGATTTCGATATAAAAGGCGTCACACTAGCGCTTGACAGCAACGCCACCCACTTACTCCTGCCCACCATCGAATGGCTCACCCAAAATGCCACGCCATTGCATGTGCCTGCGGAACAGTTTCCTTATCAGCGCAGGCTACGCAAACACCTTGCTGCGCTGCCAGTTGCCCATCCACTGCGCGATTACCTGACGCTTCTGCTAGAAAAGCAGCGGGGGTTGAAGCAGCAGTGGTTTGGTGGGGAGGTGAGATTTGTGGCGTCAGCCTGATGGTGAAAATAGTCAGACGTGAGGGAACAAGAATATTCGATGGGCAGCAAATATTTACTTTGCCTAGCGGCAAATCAATGGGATAGAGTTGGATAAGTTGGCTTCATTGCTTCAGCGGCTAAACGTAACTGAGTTTTTGATAAGCCATATAGTCACTTTCGCCTGCTATACGACATCGAAAATAATAAGGAGATAAAGTGCCGCCAGAATTGCAGATAAAATTAAAATACCTTGAGAATAGGAGTAACCCTGCTGAAGTTTTTGAAGCGATGGCCCTATATATTAATGCATACAAAGACTTTGGGCAGTTACTTACAAATTCTGTGGGTCTAAAATTAGATTTTCAGTTTCAACTCAATGATATTGAGAAAAGCTCTATATTGAGCAAGCTTTCTGCATTGCCGAACAGTATTGACGCTATGTTGGAAAAAGCATTTTATACATCAGGGAATAGTTTGTTTCAAATTCTAACAGAAACAAATGAAACAAAAAGTGAAGATCAGGTTGAATCTATTGCCGCAAGTGTTGAATCAGTATTAGCGGATGATCTTGAGTATAAAATTGCTGATCCTTATATCGATAGACAGAATTTAGCGTATGTTCTTAAGGGGTTTTCTGCTGCAAACGAAAAAATAAACCCGGGAGAAAGTGTAATAATAATATCTGGTCACGAACCTGGTCAAGAGTGCAGTTTAAATACTAAATGGAGGTTTACTGGTAACCCTAG
>NZ_JBQSWC010000037.1:0-54202 GCF_052376775.1 Halomonas sp. AOP43-A1-21
GCGTACAGGGAGGTATTCACAGCGCCCTCGCGTAGGGCTGCTCGGCACTACTGCCAGGAAGGGGGATTGAGTTGAGTGCCGTCACAAAAACACTCGCCTGGGCGAGTGTTTTTAAATCTTCTGTATATATGCAAGGAGCTAGCGCGAGGAGTGCTCTTCGAAAAGATTGGCTTTAGCATCGCGCATGACGTCTTCGCAGGCCTGCTGGTGCGCCAATTGAGTCAAGAGCTGCTGGGTGACTTCAAACCCTTTACCAAGGCAGGTATCTACCTCCTCACGGCTTACCTGAGGGGTCACATTGCAATTAACCTTAAACGTACGGCCGACACCGTCTAAACGGTCGGCTATTGCACGAAGCCGCCAGGCGACTCGCTCTTTCCAGTTAGCTGATTCTTCTGCGCTTTCGTTTACGCTAAACGTGCACTGCCATTCCGGTTTATAAACCTTCATGAGAACCTCCGCTGCATTTGGAAAGATGATTGGGGTCGTGTTTCGTACTCCGTAAGTCAAAAAAATCTTGCTCAGCCACTATACGCTTAACATGGGGCCAAAATCGAACTAAAACATAGACTATGTGTAGGACGGTTTTAAGAATTATCGGTTAGGCTTAAGTGACCGTGATATATGAGCCTTTCTATGATTTCTCTAACTGAAAAAAGTTGCCCCTGCGGTACAGGATTATCGACTGACTTATGCTGTGCCCGTTACCACAATGGCGAGCTTGCCCCTACCCCGGAAGCACTAATGCGCTCGCGCTATAGCGCCTTTGCGCTCAATTTGTGTGATTACCTGCTAGCGACTTGGCATGTGAGTACACGACCCGTTGATCTTTCGCCTGACCCTTACACGCAGTGGAAAGGTTTATCAATTATTAAAAAAGTACCTGATTTTAAAGAGGGTCCTTCTCAGGCCGATGTTGGCTATATTCAATTTTTCGCTTATTTCAAAGAGCGCGCCCGCTGGCATAGGCTGGAGGAGAACTCTCGCTTTGTGTTTGAGCAGAGCCGCTGGTGGTACATGGATGGTACTCCGAAAGTGATGCGGCTCAAGCCGCGCCGTAATGATTCCTGCTTTTGTGGTAGCGGTCGGAAATTAAAGCTATGTTGCAAAGAGTAGCTATGCGTTAACTAAAAAAAAATAAGGGGATGGGAGCATGGCGTATAGTTGTAGGGTAGGTGTGCGTTATTGCTTTAAAATAGGCGTTTTAAGCAGTTTTCTACTGACGATGGCGTTGGCTGTTGCCGACGATCACTTCCCGCAACGCGAAATTACGGTAGTCATTCCCTTTGGGGTGGGCGGGGCAACCGATGTGCTGTTTCGAGATGTTTTTGAAACGGCACAGACCTATCTAGGCCAGCCTGTTCTTGTGGTTAATATGCCTGGCCGGGGCGCTATGCGGGGCTCGCAGTATGTTAGAAATGCTGCGCCCGATGGTTATACCCTGCTCGGCAGTCATCAAACAATCGACCTTGCTTACCTGGCGGGGCTAGCCTCATTTTCCCATGCTGATTTTGCGCCCGTGTCACTGCTTGTGCGCACGGTCAATATTCCCGCTACGTATGCAGGGCATGCGGCCCAACAGGCCAGCGATATTGAAGCGTTAATTGATGCGTCGTCAAAACCTCTCATGTTTGGAGTAATTTCTAACTCCACTGACCATCTATTCTGGCTGCAGTTTTTTGAACAAAGCGGTATCTCGCTTTCAGACGTACAGCTGGTTCGTTTTCCTGATACGGCGTCTCAGGTGGAAGCCTTACTAGCTCAGGAAATTGATTTTGCCATGCTTAATCTACCCGCGGCGGGCTTTCTTTTTGCCTCGGGTATCTTGGTTCCTCTGGCGGTGGCAGGGAGTGAACGACTGCCTGGGCTACCTGACGTTTCAACGCTTCGTGAGCAGGGTATTGATCTGGTTCACACCACTGATCGAGGCATTTTTGCACCGGCAGGCACGCCGCCTCAAACCCTTGCCATTTTGGCAGATGCGTTAGCGCATGCACTCGCCAGCGTGCCATTGCGCTACCGAATTACGCATGAGTATGGCTCATTAATTGATTACCGGGCGCCTGATACTTATGGCGGGTATTTAAATGAGCAATTTCATAAGCTGGTACCGCTAACAGAGCGAGTACACTTCGAGCAGTAAGCACTGTAAACATTAATGCCTGAAGAGGCGCAGAGACATGCCGATTAATACGCGCCATTTAGCGCTGGAAACCCTGCTGCTGATGATATCGGCAACCTTGATTTGCATGGGGACGGTAGGGGTAGTGGTGGGCATCAGCGTACCTACACGGCCATTTTTTGCCACGCTAGTGCCCGATGGAGCATTGGTCACGCTGTTGGTCGGTATTGCGCTACTGGCGTCGTTACAAGGCTGGACGAAAGCCCGGATTATCAGCGCGTTCGCGCTGCTATTAATGATCATCTACACCTTGATCCATAATCGTCTGGAAGGAGGCGGGGGCGACTCATGGCTAAGTAATGGGCCGCGTATTACCAGCTTGTCAGCGACATTTCTTTTGCTGGTCGCGGTGTGCTTTTTGGTGGGGCTTGCTACTTCCTGGCGACGCTGGCTGTGGGTGGCCGGTGGGCTTAGCCTATGGGGGCTTGGTCTTTTTGTAGTGGGAAAAATATGGCTTGGGCTAAACGATGCGACCCCGCTGTTTGCATCTTCGCCCATGACAGCGCTCGTGTTTACCTGCTTTTTAGGTACCGCCATGCTGGCCGCCGGTTTGCGCGGCAAGGCGCAACGTTTAAACCCGGGGCGGGTGACCGTCGCGGCTTCGCTCTGGGGCGTTACAATAAGCTGTTTTATTTGGCTGTTGATGAATAGCTATCAACAAGCCTCGCTACAACAGCAGGCCGCCTATCTATTGGATAACGTGCAGCTAAATATCGAGAGGGCTACCCATGATCGTTTGCGCCTGATGCAGCGCATGGGCGAACGCTTAAATGCCATGGGGCCATACTGGGATTTAGACCTGCTGGAAAATGATGCGCAAAATTATCTGCGTGATACGCCGAGTATTAGCGCCATTGCGCTGGTGGATCAGCAAGCGCTGACCTGGAGCTGGGGAGTAGGCCGAACCGCTGAAATGGAGCGATGGTTGCGCCAGCAGCTGGAGGAGGAATATACGCGTGCCTGGATGCAAATTCCCCTAGAGCGCCCGCGGCTGCTAATGGCGAATACCCGTCGGCCCCATGAGGCCATATTTGTTATCCCCGTTGCCGCCAACGGCCACTATCTGTTTGCCAGTTTTGATCTGGCGACCCTTCTGGAAAACGAGCTGCGCTTGGAAGTGGGGCCTTTCCAGATCAGGGTGAACCGTGATGCTACAACGCTTATAAAATTGCACCCCGCTGGCTTCTCAGCTGACCGTATGGAAACGCCTGAACTTGCCCTGGCATCACGCTATATTGGCTTGCCCGGTGGCATTAACATGGAGCTTTATGCTTATCCTGGCAGCCAGTTCAACTGGCATCAGCTAAACCTTTTGTCGTTTGCGGTGGCGCTAGGGAGCCTGCTGCTTAGTGGTTTATTGGCGTTCAGCCTTGGCGTTGTTAGCGTTAGCGTTTCGCGGGCTCGCGAGCTTGCCCAGACGCGTCAGTCGCTGGAAGACCAGCAGTCAATTCAGCGCATGATCGCCAAGGAGCAGCCGCTAAAGGAAACGCTGGAAAGCCTGTGCCGCATGCTGGAGCGTGAGCTACCCCAGGCGATGTGTTCGGTCATGCTAGTGAACGAGGCGGGCACCCATCTGGAATTTGCCGCCGGTGGTCGGCTGCCTGCGTCTTATCGGAGCGCGATACAGCGCATCTTGATCAGCGCCAATAACGGTGCCTGTGGTAGCGCGGCTTACCAAGGAACCACCGTAATATGCGCCAATATTGCCGAGGACGAGCGCTGGCGTGGCTATCATGGCGTGGCCAAAGAAGCGGGTCTGGCTTCCTGTTGGTCGAGCCCCGTATATGGCGGAGATGGCCAATTAGCGGGCACTTTTGGGGTTTACTATCCGCAGCCCAGTACGCCAAGCGGGGCCGACACGGCGCAAATTGAGAAGGCCGCCGGCCTGATGGCGTTAGCCGTCGAGCGTTTTCAGGTGCGGCGTTCGCTGGAGGAGAGCGAGCAGCGTTACCGCTCCTTGTTTACCCATCACCCCGATGCAGTCTTTACGCTGGATGCGAACGGCTGTTTTGTTACGGCCAACGCTACCTGCGCGTCACTGACCGGCTATTCGGTTGAAGAAATACTGGGTAAGCCGTTCACCTTTTTTATTGCCGAACAGGAAGTGACGCGCGTAGAAGCCTATATCGAAACGGCTATGCAAGGTGGGATTAACCGCTATGAGCTGACGCTCAAGGACCGCGCGGGTCATCTCCATTTGCTGGATATTATTCACCTGCCCATGATGGTGAATAATACCGTTAAAGGCGTGCATGCGATTGCCCAGGAAGTGACCGCCGCGCGTGAAAAGGAGTCTCGGTTACGCACCCTGGAACGCAGCGTGGAGGCGAGCGTCAACGGCATTTTAATTGCCGATGCCGAACAGCCTGATTTCCCCATTATCTATGCCAACCAAGCATTTACCGTTATGACGGGATACAGCCAGGAAGAGATCATCGGCAAGAACTGCCGGTTCCTTCAGGGAGCGGGAAGCGAGCCTGAGGTTATTCAGCATATTCGTAGCTGTATCGAAGAGCACCGCGAAGTCAACGTGACGATATGCAACTACCGTAAGGATGGCACGCCGTTCTGGAACGATTTATACATCGCACCGGTACGTGACCAAGATGGGCGCGTTACACACTTTGTCGGCGTGCAGCATGATATTTCCAAGCATAAGGCTTATGAAGCGCGGCTGGCCTATCACGCTTCCCACGATGACCTGACCCGTCTGCCTAACCGCACGCTTTTTGAAGAAACATTGTTTAAGCAGTTTTCTCTCCTTCGCCAACATAAAAAGCGGCTGGCCGTACTGTTTGTCGATTTAGATGACTTCAAACCGATCAACGATAACCTGGGACACGCGGTTGGCGATCAAGTCCTGGTTGAGGTTGCCCGAAGACTCTCCAGCGCAGTAGGGCCTGATGATACCGTTGCCCGAATGGGCGGCGATGAGTTCGTTATTTTACAGACATCGATTAATTATGAATCTGAAGTCGTCGATCTGGTTGAGCGGTTACTGCCGATGCTGGCACGCCCTTACCGTATTGAGCCCCATGAGCTTTATCTGACCGCGAGTATCGGCATTGCTATTAGCCAGGAGGACACGCTTCAGCCGCAAACGCTGATTCAGCAGGCTGATATGGCCATGTATAAGGCCAAACAGCAAGGGCGTAACGCTTACGAATGGTATATCCACGCGTTTACCGACACGGTCAGTGAACGCATGGTGTTGCGCAACGATCTCCAAGAAGCCATTGAGCGCGAGGAGTTCTCGCTGCACTACCAGCCGCTGATGGATCGGGAAAATAAACTAGTGGGCGTTGAGGCGCTGTTGCGCTGGGAGCATCCTGAAAAAGGCTTTATTTCGCCGGCCCGGTTTATTCCTTTGGCTGAAACGACGGGCCAGATTATTCCGATTAGCGAATGGGTACTCCAGCGCGCCTGCTTGGATATGCACTCACTGGCTAAGCAGGGGCTGGGTGAAATACGCGCCGCAGTTAATCTGTCGCCGTTACAGTTTCAGCGTTCAAGCTTTCTTGCCACGCTACGTCAAACCCTCTTAACCACCGGTCTGCCTGCCGAGCAGTTAAGCCTGGAGCTGACGGAAGGCATTTTAATGGATAACACGGAAGGCGCGATTGACACGCTGCATGCGCTGCGCAGTATGCACATTGAGGTCTCTATTGATGACTTTGGAACAGGCTATTCAAGCCTTAGTTACCTCAAGGATTTGCCCATTAGCACGGTGAAAATCGACCGCAGCTTTATTCATGAGCTTACTAACAGCGAAGATGATTCGGCGATTGTGCAAGGAATTATCTCTATGGCGCATCACCTGGGGCTTAAAGTGGTGGCTGAAGGGGTGGAAACTGAAGAGCAGTACCAGCGTCTTTTGAGCTATCAGTGCGATATATTCCAGGGCTACATATTGGCCAGGCCGATGCCCATAGAAGCGCTTAAAGCGTTCGTTATCAATCTATCCCGCTAAGGAGTAGGGATGTCGTTATCCTCATCAAGCCCTTGGTATGTCTATTTGTTGGAGTGCCAGCGGGGAACTTATGTGGGCATCACCAATAATATTGCCAAACGCTACCGGGCCCACTGCACGGGTAAAGGGGCGCGTTATACTCGCGCTAACCCACCAACGGCACTGCTTGGCGCCCAGCCGTTTGAAGATAGGGCTGCGGCAAGCCGGGCAGAGTATCAGTTGAAGCAGCAAACCCCTGTTCAAAAACGCCGCTGGGCAATGTGTTGGCCGCATGCAATAGAAGTGGATTAACATATACGCTAAATAGCGGCGCTAAAGCGAGTCCTGCCCGCTTTAGACGCTTAGCCGCCACTGATTCAGGAGCCAGCATGCTGACGTTTTTTTCTGAGGATAGCCGCTTACGCCAGGCGCGTACGGAGCTTCATGATGGGGCGCTCGTCAGACCTTTCGAGTGTCCTGAGCGTATTGATCTGGTGCTTAAGCATATTCGTCAGGCTGGCTTTGAAGTGCGTAACCCCGATGCCTATGGCCTTGAGCCGGTACGCGCCGTTCACGATGCGGGCTACGTACGCTTTCTGGAAACCTGCTGGCAAGCGTGGCAGGTTGCCGGTCATCAGGGGGAAGCGATACCCAACATCTGGCCTGCCCGGTCTATGCGCGGAGACCACATTCCCCGCTCGATTAGCGGACAGCTGGGCTATTATGCCCTGGCGGCGGAAACCTCGATTTCTGAAGGTACTTTTGATGCTGCCATGGGAAGCAAGGATGCCGCATTAGGCGCCATATCGCATACGCTTGAAACCCAGGAGCCCAGTTTTGCGCTGTGTCGGCCGCCAGGGCATCACGCCGCGTTTGATCAGTTTGGCGGTTACTGCTTTTTTAATAATGCGGCCGTAGCGGCCCAGCATGCACTTAATGCTGGCAAGCGCCGCGTGGCAGTGCTGGATGTGGATTTTCATCACGGTAACGGTACGCAGCAAATTTTCTACTCACGCAACGACGTGCTGTTTGCCTCACTGCACGGCGACCCTGACGTAACCTTTCCCTACTACCTGGGCTACGCCGACGAAACCGGTATGGGCGAAGGGGAGGGGTTCAACCTCAACTACCCCATGGCGCCGGGCACTAGCGTCGCCGAGTGGATGCAGCGTTTGGAGCAGGCGCTAGCGGCCATTAAAACGCATGAGTGTGAGCTTTTAATCGTCTCGCTAGGCGTGGATATTTTTGAAGGTGACCCGATCAGCGCGTTCACTTTCAAGAGCGAAGACTTTATTGCTCTGGGGCAACGCTTGGCAGCAGCCGGCCTGCCCACTACCCTTTTGATGGAAGGGGGCTATGCGGTAGAAGAAATAGGTGTCAACGTAGTCAATGTATTACAAGGTTTTGAGCGGGAAAACTCGCAGGATAGATGACAGCCGGCCGTTATTCGGGCAGGCTAATGCCCCATTAACGGGCAGGGAGCGCAGGCGTGGCAGTTTACGGCGGTATTCAGGCACATGAATTGGAGCGTTGGCTTTACGCCTTGACCAACGCGGCCTACGACCGGCGCTGCCCGCTTTCCAAGGTGCACGGCGGCAATGCGCGTGCGCGCACCGCTCGCCAGGACCTGCTTTACCTGGCCCACGGCTTTCGCGGTGGCGAGCAAAGCCGGGAAGTGGTGGCCGATGGCCTGGGCCGCTGGTGCCAGCGCTACCTGACCGAGGCCGAATGGTACGTGTTGGTGGGTGGTGGGCCGAAAGCCATCGCCAGAAGCCGCACGACTACATCGTCGGAACCGGTAGACGCTTCGCAAAAGCAGGCGGATCAAGCACTTGAAGTATTGAAGCAGCACCGCGTGGGCTAGCCACCGCTGGAAAGCTGGTGGCGTGTGGTTATACGCTGATACAATGGATGGATGAACAGTGCTCCTGCCGTTGTTACCGCCTCGCTCGATGATCCCTTCTACTACCTGACCAATTTTCGCTTCGTGTTGGCCTGGGTGGGCGAACGCCATGCTGATCTGCTGGCGCCGGATGAACTTACCTTTCTGAACCGCTTTGCGACACTACCTCGTGCCTCGCAGGCGTTGCTTGTGCGCATGGTGATGCGCAAGGGCGAGCTATTTCGAGTATCCAAGCTCAACTACGCCGAAATAGGCGATACCACTACGGCACTTGCCCCACTGGTAGCGCTTGGCTGGGTAACTGACGCTCCGGCGCTCAGTGGGGAAGAGCTATTCACGCAGTTACGCCTTGCCGAGTTGCGTCAGGCGCTGGCCGGGCCTATTCGCGCCGCCGGGCTTGGCGCCTCAGCGGGCAAGGCAGTGATCAAGACTTCCTTGAGTGGCCAACTTGCCGAGGTGAAGCCGCTTGCCACGTGGTGGCCAGCGGCACCGGACGTGATCGTGCGTCTTGAGATCATGGCGGTGTGCGACCGACTGCGGCTGATGTTCTTTGGCAACCTGCGCCAGGACTGGGCCGAGTTCGTACTCACTGAGCTGGGTCTGCAACGGTTTGAAAACGTACCGTTCACGCCCACCTCGCGTGCTTTTCAGCAGCGTGAAGAAGTGGATGCCTATTTGGCGCTACACCGCCTGCGCCAGCGTTTGGATGAGGGCGAACCCGTTGAGCACTTGAGCCTTGAGCTGCCGCCCAAACCCGATAACGCCTGGCTTGCTACCCGCCGTGCCCGTTTGCTGCTGCAACTGGGGCGTGAAGCGGAGCGCAGCGGCCAAGCCGAGCAGGCCGTTTTACTGTATGCCCAAGCCGAGAGTAGCGAAGCGCGTATCCGCCAACTGCGCGTATTAGAGCGCCTGGGCAGGTATCAGGAAGCGTTTGACTTGGCGATGAACGCGCAAAGCCTGACACCTAATGAAACCGAAGCCCAGGCGCTCGCCCGGTTACTGCCTCGGCTGCGCAAGAAGCTGAAAATTGACGCGCAGCCGCCCGTGCGCGAGCCAGCCTATACGCGCTGGGAGCTAATGCTTCCCGGCCCTCAGTCGGTGGAGCGTGCTGTCGCCCAGCATGTCAGCTCACCTGACGCGCCGGTTTATTACGCGGAAAATGCCTTAATCACCGGGCTGTTTGGCCTGCTCTGCTGGCCTGCCATCTTTGCTCCGCTACCGGGGGCGTTTTTTCATCCGTTTCATAGCGGCCCTGCCGATCTACATCGTGAAGATTTCGTCGCCCGGCGGCGTGGGCTATTCGATGAGTGCCTGGCCCGGTTGGAGGATGGTAGCTACCGGCGGGAAATTCATACAACCTGGCAGGAGAAGCACGGCCTGGCGTCACCCTTTGTGCACTGGCCGTTGCTGGATGAAACGCTTTTAGCGCTGGCGCTTGAGTGCCTGCCCGCTACTCATTTAAAAGTCTGTTTTGAGCGGTTCTTACAGGACATAAAGGCTAACCGAGCAGGGCTGCCTGACTTGATCCAGTTTCTGCCCAACGCGCCACCCAACGAACCCCGCTATCGGCTTATCGAGGTAAAAGGCCCCGGTGACCGGCTTCAGGATAACCAGCGCCGCTGGCTGGCGTTTTTTCATCAGCAGCATATTCCAGTCGCAGTGTGCTACGTGCAGTGGCTGGCTGACTCGCCAGGTACCCCATGAGCAGCGTGGCGGAGTACCGGGTTGCCGTTCGCACACTGTGTGATTTTACTGCTCGCGAGGGTGATCTGGATCACCGCTTTACCCCGTCACCCAGCGCCCAGGAAGGTATTGCCGGGCATAACCTGGTCGCTAGCCGACGAGGCGATGACTACCTTGCCGAAATGCCGCTTTCCGGTACCTACAAAAGCCTCACCGTGACCGGGCGCGCCGATGGGTACGCGCCTGCCGAAAACCGCCTGGAAGAGGTCAAGACCTATCGCGGCAACCTTGAGCGCATGGCCGATAACCAGCGCGCGTTGCACTGGGCGCAGGTGAAAATCTACGGCGCTCTGCTATGCAAAGCGCGCGCGCTTGAGGAAATCACGCTCACGCTGGTGTATCTGGATATCGCCACCCAAAAAGAGACCTTGCTGAGTCAAAAAGCGCGGGCAGCCGAGCTTGAGACGTTCTTTACCACCCAGTGCGAGCGCTTTATTGCCTGGGCCGAACAGGAAGCAGCGCATCGTGAAGCCCGCGATGCGGCGTTAAACGACCTGCAATTTCCCCATACCACGTTTCGCCCCGGCCAGCGCGAGTTGGCCGAAGATGTTTACAAAGCCGCCAGCACCGGTCGCTGCCTGCTGGCTCAGGCGCCTACCGGAATCGGCAAGACGCTGGGCACGCTGTTTCCCATGCTCACCGCCATGCCCCGCCAGCGCCTTGACCGCATCGCCTTTCTGACCATGAAAACCCCGGGGCGGCGTTTGGCGCTGGATGCCCTGGCACAGTTGCGCCCTCAGGCCGAAGCGGATGACAACCCATGCGGCAAGGCGCTCCGCGTACTTGAACTGATCGCACGGGAGAAAGCCTGCGAGTACCCGGGAACCGCCTGCCACGGCGAGGCCTGCCCACTGGCCGCGGGCTTTTATGACCGGCTACCCGCTGCGCGCCAGGCCGCCGTGGCTGAAAACTGGTGGGACCGCGACGCGCTGCGTAAGGTGGCGCTTGCCCACAGCGTCTGCCCGTATTACCTGGGCCAGGAATTGGCGCGCTGGGCGGATGTCATCGTGGGCGACGTTAACCACTGGTTTGATCGCCATGCGCTGCTGCATGGCCTGGCCCAGGCCGATGATTGGCGGGTGGGGCTTCTAGTGGATGAAGCGCATAACCTGGTGGAGCGGGCACGCGGCATGTACAGCGCCGAGCTTGATCAGCAGCGCTTCAACCGCGTAAAACGCAGCGCCCCGAAAGCCCTTGGCCGCTCACTGGCAAGCCTTGGCCGGCAGTGGCAGGCGGTGTTGAAAGACGTTGCTGACAGTAAGCCGGATGATACGGGACGGGCAGACTATCACCTGCTTGAGACGCTGCCCGATAAGCTGGTGGGCGCCCTTCAGAACGCTGCCGCCTCGATCACCAATCACTTGGGCGAGCATCCCGAAGATGCCTCTTTTGAACTCCAGGAGCTACTGTTCGAGGCGTTAGCGTTTTGCCGCCTGGCGGAGAATTTCGGCGATCACTCGCTGTGTGATCTCACCTTAAAAGGCCGAGGGAAGGCGCTAATCGGCCTGCGTAATCTGATACCGGCGGACTTTTTAGCGCCGCGCTTCAAGGCCGCGCATAGCGCCGTGCTGTTCTCCGCCACCCTAACGCCTGCCCATTATTACCGTGACCTGCTCGGCCTGCCGATAAACACGGTATGGCGCGAAGTATGTTCGCCCTTTGTGGCCCGGCAGCTTGAAGTGCGCATTCGCCGGGATATTTCGACCCGCTTTCGCGACCGGGAGGCGTCGCTTGCACCGATGGTAGCTGAAATGGCCCAGCAATATGAGCAGGCGCCGGGCCATTATTTGGCGTTTTTCAGTAGCTTTACCTACCTCGAAGCCGCGCTTAAGCGGTTCTGCCAACAGCACCCTGACGTCCCCGTGTTTGCCCAAACGCCGGGCATGCGCGAGGCCGAGCGCGAAGCATTCTTGCAGCGTTTTACGCCGGGCGGCCGTGGCATCGGCTTTGCGGTATTGGGTGGCGCTTTTGCTGAAGGGGTGGACCTGCCCGGCGACCGGCTGATTGGAGCGTTTATCGCAACGCTGGGCTTGCCGCCGTTTAATGCTTTCAACGAAGCGCTTAAAGCGCGGCTGACGGCACGGTTTGGCAAAGGCGACGACTACACCTACCGTATTCCGGGAATAATCAAGGTGGTACAGGCCGCCGGGCGGGTAATCCGCAGCCCCTCTGATGAGGGGGTTGTGGTATTAATGGATGATCGTTTTGCCCACACCAGCGTTCAGGCGCTGTTACCCAGTTGGTGGGCGATAGGCGGGCAATACAGTTTTTTATAACTAGCTTTATAACCAGCTTGATAACCAGGGAAGCAAGTGAATGGCGGATTTGTTGTGGTACCAGTATGCGTTGATCGGTCTGATCTTTGCCTGGAGCGGTTTTGTCAGAACCAGCCTGGGGTTTGGCGGCGCGGTGCTGGCGTTGCCGTTTCTATTACTGGTTGTTAATGACCCGCTGCTTTTCCTGCCGATTATCGCCGTTCACCTACTGATCTTCTCCAGCTGGATCGCCTGGCAGGGAAACCGCCAATTAAAGCGAGAGAACGGCAACGCTTCTGTTGAAAGCAATATTGATTGGGGCTATTTACGCAAAGCTCTGAAAGTCATGATCATCCCCAAGCTGATTGGCGTGGTGGGGCTGTTAACGCTGCCTGCCAATATCATGACCGGCATCATTTTCGGCATCGTGCTGGTCTACGCTATCGGCTATGTGCTCAATAAGCCTTTCAAGAGCAACAACAAGTATGTCGACTATGTGCTGCTGGCGCTGGGTGGTTATGTCAGCGGTACGTCCCTGATCGGCGCTCCGCTGATCGTGGCCGTGTTTGCCTCGCATGTCGTCAAGGAACAGCTGCGCGATACCATGTTCGTGCTGTGGTTTATTCTGGTCGTGATCAAGATGATCTCGTTTCTGTTTGCCGGCGTGGATCTACAGTTGATTCACCAGCTGTGGCTATTGCCCTGTGCGCTTGCCGGTCATCTGCTGGGCGAGCGGGCACACCGCTATATCGTCAAAGCCGATACGGCGGTATTTTTCCGGGTGCTGGGCGCGGTGCTGATCTTTGTCAGCATTATTGGGCTGGTATTTTCGCCGTCCTGATGAGTAGGTCATCAGGACGGTGGGGAATGAGAGCAGCTTGGCATAAAGAACGTTGCTACCGCTTTTAGAGCTTGCTATCAGCGCGTAACAGCGTCTTGCCTAGAATAGCCAATATCACGGCCAACACGCAGCAGAGCACGGCCATGCCCGTGTAGACGTTGCGTAAGGAGTCCAGCCAGATAACCGCAGGGGCGACCGCAATCGGCGAGATAAACTGGCCGAAGAAGAAGGTTGCGGTAAAGCCTCCAAACACGCGGCCACGCACTCGCTGCGGCGTAATGCGCATCAGCCAGGCGGTGGTGTTGGGCATAAAGGCGCCCAGGCCCAAGCCGGAGACGGCCGCGCCCGCAATTGCCATGGCATAGCTGTGCGTAAGTCCGACGACCAGAAAGCCTGCAGCGGCTAACACAAACCCGGCCACATAGATCGTGATCACCGATAAAAAGGGTTTGTAGTAGCCGTAGCAGAATGACACGACGCTAGCCGTCAATGCGGCGGTGGAAAGTGCGACGCCGATGGCCAAGCCGCTGATCTCGCCCTGTTCAGAGAGTAAAAAGGGGAGCTGAGCCGGAAACATGTAGAACAGCATCATGGCCAGCATGCCCGTGAAGTAGGCCAGCGCCGTGCGGCCGAAGTCGACCTTGACCGGCTCTTCTGCGTGAATGGCGCTGGCGCCAGCTTGTGAATGGGGCTCTCTAAGCATCGCCCAGGCGTAAGGCAGCAGCAGCACGCCGGTCAGGTAGAGCAAGAAAGGCCCGCGCCAGCTCCAGTCGGAAAGCAGGCCGCCCAGGTTGATGAACACCACCCCGCCGAGCGCCATGCAGCTACTCTGCAACCCCAGAAAGCGTATCCGCTCGGAGCCTTCCAGGTAGTCGCCTACCAGCGTGGTGCTGATACTCAGGATGCCCGCCACGGCCACGCCCATCAGCGCCCTTGAGGCCAACAAGAGCTCGACGCTATCGATCAGAAAGCCCGCGCCACCCGCCAGCCCGTAAATGCTCAGCATCAACAGCAGCAACGGCTTGCGCCCAAACCGGTCGGCCAGATAGCCCATCAGCGGGCTGAACAGCGTAATCATCAGCGCGGGCAGCGTCAGGATCAGTTGAATCAGCACCTGCGGATGCTCGGAAAAATGGCGGCTGATACCCGGCAGGGCAGGCGCGATAATCGCCCCCGACATCACGGTCATGGTGCTGGCAAACAGCAGCACGGCTTTGGTATGGGCTAAACGGCTGATGGTGAACTTCCCTGGATAAACATCGAAATGACAAAGGCTCCGATGATAGCACTGTCGTTAGCAAGCTACTATTTTCCGCCAGGAAGTAATGGATGGTGAAGGGTAAGCGGCGACAAGTCCGTTAGCAGTGTTTTATAAAAGGGATATGGGGAAGGGCGCGAATTACAAGCGAACTCGCCTGTGTGCAAAGGCTGATGGTCCAGCCTTGTTGCTGCCATTGCCAGGCATGAACATCGCCCCCAGCGGCTAGCCGCTCAAGACGGGTGCTCAATACATGGCTTGAAGGCGTGCCGGACAGGCTATCCAGCTTGTAAAGCGCTTCGTGGAGGGTCCATGCGCGGTAAAAGGCGTCCAGAGGTACCGCAGACTGATGTATCTTGCGGCGTACGTCGGCCTCAGGCAGGCACGCCACCAGCTCGGGTAAGCGTTTCTCATGGCGCAGGCGAGCATGCTCGATGTCGATGCCCATCGGTGCCGTGGAAATACCTGCAATGACGCGCCCATCGCGGTGGGAGAGACATGCTTTCCAGGGCGGTGGAAGCGCTGGGTGCCATGGCGCGCCGCCGCCTCTGGGAGACCACTCACTAACGGGGCAGTGGTAGCCACGCGCGTCGGCAAGCCTGGAGAGAAGCTCTCTGCCCAGCGCCGATAAACAAGCCCCGCTGCTGTGAGCGGGGGCTTGGGCCAACACAATGTCCAGATAGGCGATCATTCGTCGGCTAACGTGACAACATCACCTCGCAGCACGACACCGGCCATGATGGCGCCCGCATGGCACTCGTACTCACTGGTTGAGGACATCGGGCGGCGGTCATAGAAACTTTCAATATTAACAACCGCATTGCCGCCTTCTTCCCTGACACGGTCTTGCAAGCTGAGCAGCGCCGAGAGCATGACCCACTCGCAGGCTTCTACATCAGACTTGTTGAAGGCATTGGTCTTTTTATTTGTGACCGCAGGACCATACTCGGCGGTGATCTCGCCGTGCGGGGTGTCGCCAAAGATAAATTGAATATTGGAATCGAGCCGTGCTCTGGCGTCGGGCGTGTTCAATGCGTCCTCAATGGAGAGCATGTGTGTCGTGTCGCGCGCATGGCTCGTCGTGCTTACGAGTAGAGCGCCTAGCAGCACTCCCATTAACATTATTCCTCGGCTCATTTAGCGTTCCTTCTTGCTGGGTTTAAGTACCTGAGAGCAGGTAGTGTGAGTGGCCCTGAGCAGGATGCTGACATCAGGACCAGCGACGGAAGATCAACGAGGTGTTGATGCCTCCAAAAGCAAAGTTATTGCTCATGACGTAGTCACACTGCATGTGTCGTCCTGAGCCGTTCAAATAATCGAGTTCTGCACAGGCGTCATCAAGGCGGTCAAGATTGGCGGTGCCGTGAAACCAGCCTTCCTGCATCATCTTGATGGCCACCCAGGCTTCCAGCGCGCCGCAGGCGCCCAGCGTGTGGCCGGTGAAGCTTTTGAAAGCGCTAATCGGCAGGTTTGAGCCGAACACCGCGTGTGTCGCATGGCTCTCGGCAATATCGCCCCGCTCGGTGGCCGTGCCGTGGGCGCTGACATAACCAATCTGCTCGGGCTGCAAATTTGCATCCTCCAGTGCCTGGCGTATCGCCTGCTCCATGACACTGGCATCCGGCTGGGTAACGTGGCGGCCATCGCTGTTGGTGCCAAAGCCCACAAGCTCGGCGTGAATGGTGGCTCCCCGAGCCTGGGCGTGCTCCAGCTCCTCAAGAATCAGCGTGCCTGCCCCTTCTCCGATCACCAGGCCGTCGCGTTCGGCGTCAAAGGGGCGCGGCGAGGTGTGCGGCGCGTCATTGAGCGTGCTGGTGGCAAATAGCGTATCGAAGACGGCCGCCTCGGAAGCCGAAAGCTCCTCGCAGCCGCCCGCGATCATGGCGGTCTGGCGTCCAAAGCGAATGGCTTCGTAAGCATAGCCGATGCCCTGGCTGCCAGACGTGCAGGCACTTGAGGTGGTATAGATCCGTCCGCGCACCCCGAGAAAAACGCCGATATTGACCGGTGCGGTGTGGGCCATCATGCGAATATAGGAGTTGGCGTTCAGGCCGTCGGTCGACTTATTGATCAACATATTGCCAAAGTCGGCGACGGCATCGGGTTCCCCTGCGGAGGCGCCGTACGCGATCCCCATCTGGCCACTGCCTAAGAGCGGCGTGTCCAGCAGGCCTGCATCTTCCAGGGCCAGTTCACTGGCACGCGTGGCCATCTGCGCGCCACGACCCATGCTGCGCAGCGCCCGACGATGATAGTGGGCAGGCAAGTTGAAGTCGCGTACCGGGGCACCCAGGCGCGTATTGAGGCCGTCATAGCATTCCCAGTCATCCATGTGGATAACGCCGTTTTGCAAGCGCTCAAGGCGTGCCTTTATGCTTGGCCAGTCGTTGCCGATAGGCGAGAAGCCGGCCATGCCGGTCACTACCACTCGGCGCCCCAGCCTGTCCTGGCGTTGTGCATTGCTTGCCATCAGCACATTCCTCCGTTGACGGCGAACACCTGCCGCGTGATATAGCCGGCATCGCCTGAGCATAGAAAGCCCACCGTGGCCGCGACTTCTTCGCTGGTGCCGGTGCGGCGCATGGGAATCAGCTTGAGCGCCTCCTCGGTAACCAGGTCGTCGGTCATGTCGGTGTCGATCAACCCTGGGGCAACGCAGTTGACCGTAATGCGGCGTTTAGCCAGCTCCACGGCCAGTGCTTTCATGGCGCCGATCAGCCCGGCCTTGGCAGCGCTGTAGTTGACCTGGCCACGGTTGCCCATCATGCCTGAAACCGAGGACATCACGACGATGCGGCCGGGTGCCCGGCGGCGAATCATTGGCATGACGAGGGGTTTCACGACGTTGTAGAAGCCATCAAGGTTGGTGTGGATCACGCTGTCCCAATCCTCATCAGAGAGCGCGGGGAAGGCGCCGTCGGCGGTAATGCCTGCATTGCAGACAACGCCATAGTAGGCGCCATGCGCTTCGATATCGGCATCCAGCGCCTGCTGCGCCGCGGCCCTGTCGGCAACATCAAAGCACAGCACGCGGGCATTGCGGCCCATATCACGAATCTGGTTTGCGACGGCTTTTGCCTCTGCCTGACGCTGGCGGCAATGTACGACGATATCGAAGCCATCCCGCGCCAGGCGCAAAGCGATAGCTTGGCCGATACCGCGGCTTGAACCGGTAACCAGGATGGTATTCGTCATTGGGTGCTCCCTTGTTGCATCATTTCCAGCGCCTGTTGCGAATCGGGCTGAAACACGTTGAGTGTGGCGTTAGCGATCAGCTGTTGCTGAGCATCTAGCAAGCGCCCCTGAAACGCGCCCAGGCCATTATCTGCCCGAAAATCGAGCTCCACTTCGATACGTATTGGCTGATCGAAGGGGAAAAACGGCTGCTGGCACTGATAACGGCGCGTGCCGAGTAGAAAGCCGATTTTCGGCGTATCGCCTGACGTAACCGACTGCACACCCGCCCACGCGGCAACGGCCTGGGCAAGCCACTCTAACCCGACCCAGCCGGGAATGCCGTCTGGCGTGGCGAACAGGTTGTCGGGTTGGGGTACGACGCGGGCATGCAGGTGTTCGTCACCCACTGCCAGTAGCGTATCCAGAAGGCACATGCCCAGGCGGTGGGGCACGTAGGGCGCGATATCGCAGGGCAGGTCAAGCCGTGCGGGCATAAGTGAATCATTCATTGAAACGTTCCAGCAACAAGGCGATGTTATTACCCCCGAACGCGAAGGCATTGCTGATCGCGCGACGGCCTTGGTGAGTCGTCGCCTTGGCGTAATTCAGTAACGCAAGTTCTGGGTCGACGGCACTATCGTGAACCTGGGGCGGCAGGCGGCCCTCATTGAGCGTCAGCCAGCAGAACGCCGCTTCGAGCGCGCCGCAGGCGCCCAGTGTGTGCCCGGTCAGGGTCTTCGTTGAACTGCACGGTAACGTACTGCCGAAAAGCGTTGCGACTGCCTTGGCTTCCATGCTGTCGTTCTGGCGCGTGGCGGTGCCGTGCAGGTTGAGATAATCAATGGCCGTGGCGGGCAGCTTGGCCATGGCAAGCGCCGCTTGCATCGCCTGAATGGCCCCTTGGCCATCTGGCCGTGGGGCGGAAATATGGTAAGCGTCGCTGCTTTCACCATAGCCACTGAGCTGAATACCGCCGGTTTCCGCCGTCACCAGAAACAGCGCGGCGGCTTCTCCAAGGTTGATACCGTCACGCTCGGCCGCGAAAGGCTGAGACGGGCGGTCGCTAAGCGCCTCAAGCGAGGCAAACCCGTTGACGGTCAACCCGCAAAGACTGTCAGCCCCACCGGCGATGACCGCATCGCACGCGCCGCTCGCCAGCAGGCGTTTGGCGCTTGCCAGGGCGCGCGCACTCGACGTACAGGCGGTAGAGAGCGTGTAGGCTGGCCCGTCCAGGCCGAGCCACTCGGCAACGAACCGGGCCGGCGAGCCAATTTCATGGCGCTGGTAATGAAAGTCGTCGGGCCAGTGGCCTTCGCGCTGACGCTCAGCCAGCGCCGTTTCGGTTTCGCCGATGCCGGAGGTACTGGTGCCGAGCACCACGCCGATACGCGCCTGCGGGTGCCGCTTGCGAAAAGCCTCAAGCGTCGGTGCCAATTGCGCCAAAGCGGCAGCCAGCAACTGGTTATTGCGCGAGCGGTGCGCTGGCGGCAGTGTCTGAGCATCGGGCAGGGAGGCCGTGACTCGGCCTAGCGGTAAAGGCCGCCCGAGGGTAAACACGTCGTCATACTCAAGCCCACGACGGCCAGTGAACAGGGCATCGGCAATGGTTGCCAGATCGTCACCGATCGAACAGACCAGGGCCGGTGACAGGAGGCGACAAGGAGGCATCTGAGACGCTATCAAGGGGTTAAACATGGGGCGGCTGTCTGGTCGGTGTCACTGTTACTGTTACTGTCACTAAGGGGCATGATATACAGGCGGTAGCCTGCCTCGACGTCGTCAATTAACGTGCATGCCGGGTTGCCGATGATCCGTGCGACGACGCGCTGTCGATAGCGGATCGTGCGGCCCGTCTCATCTTCTTGCAGTGACCAGGCGTTGGACTCAAAGGCTTGCTCAATAGCAGGCGCGGGCCACAGGTTCCAGCTCAAACGGCTAGCCAGCCACTCGGCGGTAAAGGGCGGCTCAAAGGCGGCATCCTGTAGAAAGCGGCTGCCGCTGTCGTCGTGTATCAGGGTCAGCAGGCGCTGGCCTTGTGGGCTTAGTATGGCCAGGCGCAACGCCTTGTCGTCGTGGCGCAGAACGCCAATCATCTCATGGCGCTGGTCATCATGTTCAAACGTCAGGCGCTGCCGCTGCGTTTCCATCTCCGGCAGTGTCGCAAGGCTGGGCACGGTCGCCACCGGCTGTCCGGCACAGCCGACCAGCACTAATAGGGCGGCGATAATCAATCCTGCCTGATACACGAAGCGCGATAACGTCATGGTCATTCGTCCTTTCCTGCGCTATGGCGGGGCATATCGGTACAGGCCTCTGCCAGGCTGTTTAACCGTCGACGGCTGGCGGCAACGAACGGGTTTTCTTCATCCCAGGCGTAGCCGGCGAGCACTGAGCTGATCATGGTGCGTATGCGCGGTACCTGCTGGTCATTGAAGATGATCCGCGGTAAGCGGCCATCGTACCAGGCGTCGACAAATTCGCGGAAGGTGGCGACACCGCGTCGTAGGGGTTGCTCAAACTGGCTATCCCAATCGATGTGTTCACCGGCCAGCTGGCGCTCGACCAGGGGAGCGGCGCGCAGAGCCGAATCCAGGGCGATAGTCACGCCTGAAGAGAAAACCGGATCAAGAAATTCGCCCGCGTTACCCAGCAGGGCGAAACCGGGGCCGTGCAGCTGCTCGACATCTGCTGAATACCCTTCCAGGCGGCCAATGTCACGCGTGGCGCTCGCATTGACCAGCAGTTCGGCGAGCATCGGTTCGGCACGGATGAAATGCCACAGGCGTTCATCGTCATTGACGCCGGCGGCCTCCAGCGTTGCCCGGTCACCCACGACGCCGACCGATGCCCGTCCATTCTTGAAGGGAATCAGCCAGTACCAGATGCCGGGATGCTCAGGGTGCAAGCCGATCAGTATCTTCTCGCGGTCGTAACGCGAACAGTCGATGCGATCCTCGATATGCGTAAACAGCGCACAGCGTGACTCAAGCGTCGAGGGGCGGGCAAGGCCGGTGAGGCGCGCCAGGACGCGACCATAGCCACTGGCATCGAGCACAAAGCGTGCGTGTAACGAGCGCTGCTCACCGTTGGCATCGACCAGCGTAAGGCTGGGCCGTTCGGGGTCGGCGACAAAGGCTTCAACGCGGGTATCAAACTCAACCTGTGCGCCCAGCTGGCGCGCGCCTTCGATCAGGCGCTGGTCAAAATCAGCGCGTTCGACTTGCCACGTGGTGCCTGGGCCAGGCGTGAACTTGTCGCGAAAATCGATGGCCGCGTAGCGATCCCGCCAGGTAAAGGCCGCCCCGTTCTTGATTTGAAATCCGCCGGCCTTGGCGGCCTCCAGCAGGCCACAGGCCTCAAGATGCACCATGCACTGGGGCAATAAGCTTTCACCGATGGAGAAGCGCGGAAAGCGGCTGCGCTCGATCACCCGTACATCCAGACCCCGCTTTGCAAGCCAGGCCGCCGCCGCTGCGCCGGAAGGGCCGGCACCGATGATGGCCACATCGGTGCTGTCTTGGGTTCCCAAACGCTGGGGTTTTAAAGACTGAGCTTTCATGTGCTGTGTTGCTTCTGTCGCCATCAGGGAGTGTCCTGTCGAGAAGAGAGAGGCCGGGCGCCCGCCCTGGCAAACGGCACAAGCGCCCACGCGGATGCAAGGCCAATGAGGCAGGTCAGCCCCAGGTAGTGAAGCGCGGGTGTGGCACTGAACGCCAGTAGGCCGAAGGCCAAAAGGCTCGAGGCACACGACAGGCTAATGGCCAGCCACACGGCTGCGCTGTCCGGGTGTTCCGTGCTGAAGATGCCCGCATCAAGACCGATACCCAGTACCAGCAGCAACCCCAGCAGATGGAAAAGCGTCAACCCGATATTGAGTGCGCTCAACAGTGCCAGGGTCGCCAGCAGAGCACCCAGCGGCGGCAATAATACGCGCCAGGCCCGCCCGCGATAGCGAACGCCAAATATCATTGCAAGCCCCGCCACGGCGATGGCCAGGCACAGGGCGATCTGGTCGCGGAGCTGTGCCAAGTGGCTGGATAACGTTGCCACTCGGTCCTGGTAAAGAACGTATTCCGGTGCAGCAAGGCGAGCCAGTGCCTGTTGAGCAGTACTGTCGGCATCGCCCAGCGTTATCAGCGCCGCCATGTCTGCACGCTCGTCATCGGCGTCTGCGTCTAGCCAGAGCATGGCATCGGCTTGCCCCACCGGAGTGTCGAGCCACGTGGTGATCGTCAGCAGCGGTACGCTTTCAAGCGAGCGCTGCGCGGTTTCTAGCAAGGCCAGTGGAAGGCCCGCCTGGGCGATCAGCTCGGGCAGGGCGTTACGGTAGGCCTGGCGTACACGCTCAAGGTTGGCGTCTTGCGTCGCTTTAGAGGGCACCGCCTGAGCCAGGTGGCGGTAGTGGGTCAAGTGCCCTTGCGCCTCTAAATCAGCAAGGTCCGCGTCCAGAGCTTCAATACGTTCCAATAGTTCGTCTTCCTGCTCGGCGGTGACAAGCAGATAGCGGCTGGCGGTCGGGCTATCCAGCAGTATCTGCACGCGTTGCTGCTCGGTAATCAGCTCGGCAGGTGACGGATTGAGCTGGCGAAGATCATCGTCAGCGGACAGCCGCGTGGCGATCATGACCACTGCGAGAACCCCAAGCAGGGCGAGCAGCCCCCAATACCTGGGCGCGTGAAGCGGTAAACGCAGGCGGTTCAGCCGCGTGGCAATACGCGCGGTGGCGGTATGGGGGCGCGGGGTGAACCACGGCAGCCAAAGGCGTACTGTAAGCCAGGCACCTATCAGGCCTAGCGCCACGAACGTGGCCATCTGGCGCAGCCCCGGCAGCGGCGTGGCAAGCTGGACAAGATAGGCGACGAGGCTTGATATCAGACCGAGTAATAGCCCTGGCCAAAGCCTGGCCAGCGGCTGTTCGGGCGCCAGCTGGCGAGCGCATTGAAAATGCAGGGCGTAATCTATCGCAATGCCGATCAAGCTGGCGCCAAAGGCCAGCGTCAGCAGGTTGAGCGTACCAAACAATAGCCAGGTCAAGGGCAGCGCAAACAGAACGCCACACGCCACCGGCAGCAACAGGCTGGCCAGTATCGAGCCGCGCCGAAAGGTGATCCAGAGCAGCAAGGCGATACCCAGCAGCGAGCCGATGCCGATGGTCAGGGTTTCGCGCTTGGCCTGCTCGGCACCGGCGGCGGCGTGAAACACCAGCCCGCTTCTCAGCAGTTCGGCTTCGGGATGAGCATCGCTAAACTCCGCAAGCGCCGTGACAAGGCGTTGCTGCATGGCCATATCGTAGGGGCTGGCCGTGAGTTGGCCGCTGACGATGAACCAGGCAGCGTTGTCATCCCTGACGGCAGGCAGGCCGTCGATCAGGCGAATGGGGCCAGCCAGGCGCTGGTCCTGCCAAGCATCCAGCAGGCCAAAGGGGTCCTGGCGTGGGTCCGCGTCGCCTCCCGGCGTGAACAGCTGTCGCAGACCACGTTGTACCCAGGCGTCGTTATCGGCAGCGGCCAACGAGGGCGATAGCAGCCGATAACGGTACGCTGACAAGTCGCTGTCGGGGGTGTGCAGAATGTCATCGTCAAAGGCCGTAACGCTGGCCGATTGTTCAAGGCGGACCTTGAGATCCGCAACCAGCCGAGCCGGCGCTTCGCCCTGCACCAGCAGCACGAAGCGGTCCTCGAAGGCTTGCGTCAAGCGCTGTTCGGCGTGTTCGAGCAGCGCTCCCTGCCGGGTTTCCGGGAGCAGCGCAGTGATGCGCGTATCCAGCGCTGCGCCTTTGCTCAGCAGGCCAGCCAAGAGCAGGGCGCAGCCCAGCAGCAGCCCCGCCCAGCCGATAGCTGCCAGACGCTCCAGGCGCCCGGGGTGCGTTGCTTCACTCACGGTGTGTGCTTATCGTCTTCAAGGCGCTCGCAATCCGCGCCGCTTAAGGCAAGCTCAAGGCGGTCATCATTGGTGAACGCGATCTCGACACGCTCTACCTGCTGGTTGCCGTGAACCAGCAGATGGTCAAGCCGTTGGGCGATGTTCGCTTCACTGGGCGTAAGCTTGGCTTGCCACTCATCTTGAGTGCCGCTGAGTTCGATGGCGAAGTATCTCTCCAACGCCTGCCAGTCGCCTGAAAGCAGGCCACCAAGCACCGGGGCGACCGCCTGAAAACCCATCGGCAGCTCGTCGTTGTCCGCGCTCAGCACCACGCGGTCATTGATGGGGGAGGTCGTTTGCCAGACAAGCCCCGCGTCTTGATGTTCAAAGGTTCCACGGCTTTCCAACTGACTATCAAGGTCGGCTAGCCAGCGTGTCTGCTCGAATCGCCCGCACTGCGGTGCATTGTCGGCCAGGCGTGCGGCAAGCTCGTCAGTGTCAGGAGCCGCCCACGCGGTGGCGCTGGCGGCCAGCATGGTGAGGGCAAAAAGGGCAAGAGCACAAAAAGCTGCTTGGTTAATGGCGCGCATCATTGATTGGCCTCCTGCCAGGCGAGCAGACGTTCCCGCAGAACGGGGGGCGATTCCAGGCGCATTTCGCGGTCTTCAATTCCGACGGCTACCTGAACGCTCCAGGCGCGCGTCAGGCGTTTGCGTGTGTGTGCATCGCGAATGGTGTAGTCGATCTTGAGGCGGTTCTCCCACTCGCTCAGGCGCGCTTCGATTGCGATTCGCTGAGCGAATAGCACCGGGGCCGCGTAGCGCAGGCGTAAATCGATCACCGGCCAGGCAAACCCTGAGGCTTGCATTTGGGGGTAGTTGTAATCGAGCGCATCGAGCAGCGCGCAGCGGGCAATTTCCAGGTAGCGCACATAGTGGCCGTGCCAGGCCACCTGCATCATGTCGATATCGTGAAAGGGTATCGTCAGTTCGGTCTCGTAGCGGGGCAGTTTGCCATCATCAAGCGTCATATAGGCTCCAGTGGCGTTGGCGAATCACGTCACACAGGGTGCGGAGTTCGTGTTCCAGGGCGCGGTCTTCGCCAAGTGCCGGAAAGATCAGGCGGCAGTCGGTCAGAAATTCAGCCAGGCGGCCGGGCAGCGGTGGTGCATCGCCTATCTGGCTGCGTAGCTCAACACCCTGACAGGCCGCGTGCAGCGTGGCGGCCGCGACCTGTTCTACCAGGGTGAGCACACGCAGCGCATCGCGGGCGGCAATCGTGCCCATGCTGACCTTGTCCTGATTGTGGCATTCGGTGGAGCGCGAGAAAACGCTGGCGGGCATGGTCAGCTTCAGCGCCTCGGCGGTCCATGCGGACGCCCCGATCTGCACGGCCTTGTAGCCATGATTAAGGCTGGCCCGCTCGGGGGCGGCGCCGCTGAGATTGCTGGGCAACCCATGATTGAAACGAGCATCCACCAGCAGCGCCAGTTGGCGGTCGAGCAAATCCGCGAGGTTGGCGCAGGCCTGCTTGAGGCTATCCATGGCGAAGGCGACATGGCCGCCGTAAAAGTGGCCGCCGTGCATGACCTTGCCTTGTTCGGCGTCGATCAACGGATTGTCGTTGGCGCTGTTGAGTTCGTTCTCGAGAAACTGGCGCCACCAGGGCAGGGCATCTTCCACTACGCCGATCACATGCGGGGCGCAGCGCGTCGAGTAGCGATCCTGAAGGCGCGATGAGTTGCGCGGCGTATCGGGCGCGTGGAGATCCTCGCGCAGGCGTTCGGCTACCTTGTTCTGCCCCGGGTGCGGTTTGGCGGCGAAAAGCTCGGCATCAAAGTGGTAGGGGTTGCCGTTCAGCGCATGCACACAAAGCGCCGTGATACGGGTGGTCAGGCGCGCCAGATAAGTGGTGCGGGCGAAGGCGAACACGCTCAGCGCTGTCATCACCGCGGTGCCGTTCATCAGTGCCAGACCTTCCTTGGGCTTCAGGCGATAGGGGGTAAGCCCGTGCTCGGCGAACACCTCAGCCGTAGGCCGTCGCTTGCCGTCATGAAATACGTCCCGCTCACCGCACAAGACGGCAGCCAGGTAAGATAGCGGTGTGAGATCCCCGCTGGCCCCGACAGAGCCTTCTTCAGGAATCACCGGTATCACGTCGTGTTCAAGCAACCATGTCAGGCGCTCGAGAAGTTCGACGCTGACGCCGGATACGCCGCGACAAAGCGAGACAAGGCGTACCATGATCACTGCCCGCGCGGCTTCAACCGACAGCGCCTCGCCCAACCCGCAGCCATGAAAGGTGTACAACTGACGGGGCAGTTGCTCCAGGTCGGAGGCGGAGACTTCGCGGGTGCAGGAGTCGCCATAACCGGTGGTAACGCCGTAGACGACGCCCTCTTCCTCTAGCAGGCGCTCGAGAAAGGCATTGCCTTTGGCAATACGCTTACGAAAATCGGGGGTCGTCGACAGAATGACGCGGCGGCGACCTTCGGCAACCGCCAACACCTCTTCAAGGCTGACCATCGATCCATCCAGAATGAGCGGCTCGCGGGTAAAAGGGCCCGCCGTCGGGTCACGCAGTATCGTCATGAAGGTATCCAGTGTCATTTATCCAGAAGGGATAAAAATTGAACCATTGCAACGGGTGCCGCCGAACGCGTTCGGCCAGGTGGTCGGCATGCGCCTGCATGGTCTCGGTAATCCACGTTTCACGCTGACGACGAGGCAGGCTCTGGGTGTCGCCAAGAAGCTCAAAGTCGATCCTGAAGTGGTCATCATCGCGCACGCAGGCCAGCGTATAGAGTGGGCAGCGCAGCAAGGTAGCCAGGCGGAAAGGGCCTTCCGGGAAGCTTGCCCGGTCGCCGAGAAAATCAAGCGGCTGGGTTCGCTCGCCTGACAGGGGAAGGCGGTCGGCGGCGATGACCACATAGCCACCAGCGTTAATGCGCTCAGCCAGCGTCTGGGCAGTGGCCGGGGTAACTTCGCTGACTTCGAGAATCTGTGGGCGCGGCTTGCCCGTGACGCGTTCAAGCAGGGCATTGAACTTGCGCGCATTGCGGGTGTGCATCATGACCGTCAGGTCGAGATTGGTATGGCGTTCGGTCAGCGCATTCACAACGTCAAGATTGCCGTGGTGGGCGACAAGGATCAATCCGCCCTGACCGCCAGCGATCGCTTGAGTGAAGCGCTCGACCCCGCTACCCACCAGGCGCTCGTCGGCAATATTGCCGCTCCACGCTTCGACCTTGTCCATCAGCGTTTCGCCAAAGGCCAGAAAATGGCGATAGCTTTGCCACCAACGGGCGAAAGGCTGCTGCTTGAGCGAGGGATAAAGGCGTTGCAGAAAAGCCTGGGAAGCGCGTCGCGCCGTGGTATGGACGAGAAAATACCAGAGCATCACCGGCCATAGCGCCAGCCGAAAAGGCCAGCGGCCCAGGCGCCGCTGTATAGCCACCATCAGGGTCATTCCCAGCAGCGTGCCGCGTTCGCCGATCCGCGCCCAGTGATGGCTCATGGGCTCGCCTCGCGGCGTGGCTGAAAGCGTCGGGCGAGCAAGCGCGGCAGGCGCCACAACATGCCGAAAAACAGGCGCGTATGCATCAGCGATATCTGCCGGTTGTCGCGCCATACGGCAAAATGACTGATGCCATCGCGGGGGTAGTGCACGCGTACCGGCCGGTGCATCATGGCGCCTTGTGCCCAGTGCCAGCGCACCAGCACTTCGGTATCGAAGGTCATGCGATTGCCGCAGGGATGGCGGGCCAGCATTCGGTTGAGCGGCGCCACCGGGTAGAGCCTGACACCGCACATCGAGTCGCGAATATCCAGCGATAAGGTATTTATCCACACCCAGATATGGGTGGCGTAGCGGCCATAGAAGCGCACTCGGGGCACGCTGGCGTCATAGCGAGGATAACCCACTACCAGCGTTCCCTGAGCCACCTTTAATGTTGCGAGAAACGCGGGCAGGTCGTCGACCCCGTGCTGGCCGTCGGCATCGACCTGAAGTGCATGGCTGAACCCCAGCTGCTCGGCGTAGCGTAATCCGGCACGTACCGCCGCCCCCTTGCCCTGGTTAGTCTCAAGACGCAGCAGGTGATGGCCCTGTTCAGCCAGGCGATCCAGAACGGCGGCGCACTGCTGATCACTGCCGTCATCGACCAGCAGCAGCGGTATCTCAAGCGCTGCCAGTTCCGTGCAGAGCGGAGTGATCGTCGCTGGGTGGTTGTACACAGGGATCAGGATACAGGGCCTTGGCTCAGCCATGCTGATCTCCCTTGGGCGCTTGCAGGCGAACCCGCCCGGCGCAGTGGCGCCCTTCCTGGGAGTCAATGCTAAACGCGATACCGTCTTCGCGGCGGGTCAGCTCTAGGGTGAAGCGAGTGCCGGGCAGCAGCGCGCGCGTAAACTTCAAGCGCTCGATACCCAGAAACAGACCTCTGTGGCCAAACATGTCGTGGGCATAATGGATGGCCCACTGCACCATCACCACGCCCGGGACGATCGGATACTGATCGAAGTGGCCTTCCAGAAACACCAGCCGCTCCGGAACTTCCAGCGTCATTACGCAGCTGTTGGCATCCAGAGGATGCTCGCCCAGCCAGCGCGGCACTTTGGGATCGTCCAGATCGGCAAACAGGCGGTTGATCAGCGTGCGGTCCAGCTTTCCCTGGGCATTGCTCGGCAGCGTTTCGACAAAGCGCCAATAACGGGGCACGGCAATAGGCTCCAGGTGATCGAAAAGGTATGTGCGCATACGCTGGATCAAATGCTGCCGAGCTTCACGCTGGTGCGGAAGAGATGCTTTATCCAGCACGACCACCGCACCCAGACGGCTGTCGTCGCGGTCAAGGTCGACACAGCGTACTTCGCTGACTTCTTCCACTGCCGTAAGGAGGCGCTCCACATGATCAAGTGAAACGCGCTTGCCACCAATCTTGACCAGACGATCCGCTCGGCCCAGTAGCGCAAAGCCGTTATCCGCTGGCACGACCTGATCAGGCTGCTGCCACCACTGCTGCGGCGTTTCTAAAAACGCTGACCGCAAATTCAGGCTGCCGTTTTGAAACGATAACTCCACGCCGGGCAGCGCTTGCCAAGCGCTATGCTGTGTTTGGCGTCGTTGAGCAATGCCCCCCGTTTCGGTGCTGCCATAAATCTCAACGACCGGCGCCTGTAGCAGACGTTCGGTAAGCTGGGCGTGTTCCAGGGCCAGCGGGGCACCCGATGAGAACACTCGCGTAGGCGATGCGGTTGTGCGCCAGGGCAGGTGTTCAGGCAAGCGCGACAGCTGCGCGGGGGAACTGACCACGACCGGATGCAGGCCTGCTGCATCGGCTTCCTGCAAACGGGCCATCAGCGCTTCGGGATACCGGCTTTCACCACCGCAAAAAGGCGCGCCTGTGCACAAGGGATGCAGTATGCCGGTGAGCAGCCCGTAAATATGCTGGTGGCTGACCTGGGAAATAACCCCGCTGTCTGCCAGTGGCCAAAGCCTGGCGTGGGCTGATAACTCTGCCTCCAACTGATCAAATCGCTTGGCTAACTGAACGGGGTTGCCGGTGGAGCCTGAGGTGGATAGCACAACGGCGGTAGCGCTCGGATCAAGAGGCGCAACGCGTGGGCGTGTTTCAGCGCTCTGCGGGAGTTGCGGCTTGGGCGCATCGGGCAGGATGCCATCGACTTCGCTTGCCAGCCGGGAGAGCGTTTCGGGGCGATCATCGGCGGGCAGTACGGCGACCCGGCCGCTTTCCCACAAGGCGATCAGGGCGGCGCAGAACGCTACCGGTTGCTGTTGGCATAGCAGCCAGCGGCCGGTAGGTTTGTCCGCCAGCCAGTGGTGCCATGCCTCAATATGCGACGCAAGGGAGGCGCCACACACCCAGTGGCTGGGCAGCGACTCATGGCGGGCAAAAGCCGCACGCCAGGGTAACTGAGTAAGCGAGATAAAGGTCACGACAGGCGACTCCGCATCCGGTGACGTAACAGCCATTCACCGGCAAACATGATGGCGATCAGGCCATAGCTGATGGCGCCATTGTATAACGTCCAGGTAGCAAGGCTTGCATACAGCGCTGTCCAGCACGCAATGCCGCCGTTGAGCACAAAAAAGCCGCACCATGCCCAGGTAACATGCCGGGTATAGCGTATCCCCGCAGCGGGCAGTTCGGGCTCACGCAGACGCGCCAAGCGCTCGATGATCGGCATGCCACGCCACAGGCTGGAGAGAAAGATAGCCAGCATGATCGCGTTCACGGCAATGGGGTAGCCCCGCATGCCGAGTTCCGCGTGCCCCAACCCGCCCAGGGCGACCAGCAGGACCGCCGCAGCGGCTGCCAGGTAGCGCGCTTGAGGCATTCTCCAGGCGAGTAGTGCCGCACCGATGACCAGTAACGGCCAGCTGCCGATATCATCGTGCAAAAGCAGTACCAGTAGCGGCCATATCAGCGCGAGCGCCATGCTGGCGTATCTGGACATTGTTACCGCTGCATCAGTTGTTCGACGGCAGTGACAACATCGTTGATCGTGCGCACCGATTTGAAATCCTCGGGCTTGATACGTCGTCCGGTAAACTGCTTGAGCTCGACGACGAGGTCCACCGCGTCGATGCTGTCGATATCCAGATCCTCATAGAGGCGGGCGTCGGGCTCAATGTCGCTGGCATTGATCTCGAACAGCTCAACCAGTGTCTTGCGAATGTGAGCAAGTATCTCTGCGCGCTGATGGTCAGCGGTTTCAGTTGACACGGCGGGCCTCCACGAGCGCTTGCAGCGCAGCCAGACTTTCGAAGTGGCGTCGCGTCTCGTCGGCTTCGGAATCAAGCTTGATGCCATACTGCTTTTGCAGGGCCAGCCCAAGCTCGAGCGCGTCAATCGAGTCAAGCCCGAGTCCTTCGCCAAACAGGGGAGCGCTTGGGTCAATATCGGCTGGCGTAATATCCTCAAGCTCAAGCGTATCGATGATGAGGCGCTTGAGCTCGAGTTCAAGTGCCTGGTTGCAGGTTTCGGTCATGATGGAAGTGTTCCAATTCTGTGTTGAAGTGGTCGCTCAGCCATTGTGTTAGTTGCCTGGCGAGCTGGCCGGTTGGCTGTTGGCTAGCTGAGTTGACATCCAGGTCTTCAAGCACGTTAAGTTCCATTAAAACCTTGGTAGCCGGGATGTGATACCAGGGTTCATGCTTGGTAAGGGTGGTCGGCGTACAGCGTATCAGGACAGGGGTAATCGCTGTGCCGGTGCGCAGGGCGATATTTGCGCCCCCGCGACGAAACTTGATCGGGCGTTTGGGGCTAGTGCGGGTGCCTTCAGGAAACAAGACCAGTGAGTCACCTCTTTGTAGGCTCTGGCGGGCAGCCTCTAGCACTGACTCGGGGTCATCGTTGGTGATATAGCCTGCGGCACGAATAGGGCCGCGAGTAACCGGGTTGCGGGCCAGCCGGCCCTTCACGATACAGTTGGCGTGGGTCGTGTAGGCGATCACGAAAATCACATCAATCAATGAAGGGTGATTGGCAATCACCAGCAAACCAGGGCGCTTGAGGCGCTCGGGATTGCTGAAGCGGTAATCAAGCACGCCTAGGCCTTTCATCAAATTGATGAATCCGCGAAAGCAGGCTTGGATAAGGCGTCGCGCCAGTTGATGGCGCCGTTCAGTATCGCGCACACAGAGATTCAGCAGCGGCGCAATCACCAGGCCAATGAAAAGCCCACCGACCCCGAAAGCTGCAAAGGAAACAGCGGTGCCCACGCCGCGGTACAATCGATTGATGCTCATTCCTGCTCCAGGTGCCAGCGCTGTCGGCCGTCCAGGAAAGTGGTCTCTCCGTTTAGCCAGTTCAGCACGTTGATCGGCGTTGGGGAAGTGCCTTGGCCTGGTTTCGATACCGTAATGGCGCGTCCCTGGTTCAGGGTAAAGCGCATGCCAACCACGCATGCCGTACCCGGGTGCTCCGTAACGCCTTGATAAGCAGCAGGGAGCGAGCTTTCGGAGAACACGGCAACGACGCTAGGGTAGCCCGCTATCAAATACCCGTGGGACTCGTAAATAAGCGCATCAAATTCATCACCACAGGCACCCAACGCCTGCAAAGGGCGATGATGCGACCGTGCAATGGAGTGAACGCCCAGAATGGCGTTATGCACTGACATCGAGAAGCGGGTAGGAGAAATCGGCTCGCCACGTTGCAGGCTTTCCAGCATGGCGAGCGTATGCATCGTATCGCCATGCCGCGAGGCATGCACTAAAGGGGCATCAGCCTGGGGGGCGAGTTCTCGCAGGATATCGCAGGTGGCGCGACCGGCATCATCGAGTCGCCGCCGCAGCATGGCGGGCAGTTCGCCACCCGGCTGAGCAGAGATAAGACGACTTGGCTTAACGGTTGCCGCAGCCTCTTTAGGCAGCCAGCCCCGCCAGTCTTCGATAAATAATGATAAAGACACTGCTCTGATAGCCCGCTCAAAAGGGCGGCTACTTTAACTTAATCAGGCAGGCTGGAAAAGAGAGGGTTACATAAATGGTATGTGCCATTGGGCTAGCGTCAAGGGACAACCGCTGCGGCCCCTGCCTGCAAGCCGCCATAGAGAACAAAAACGGTTTTCTATTCAGGATATATGCCTTTAGGAATATAGCTTGGGGGGGCAGTTAGGAGGATCAATGTCTTCGGAGTAAAGGAGAGGCTGCTCGGGCTTGGCTGAACCTGATGACGCTATCTGTTTGCTCTTTTTCAGACGGATATAAAACCAAAGAAGGCTACGGTAAAACACCGTGGCCTTCTTTCAATGTGGTGTCCCAGGCTAGTGATAAGTAATCACATAACCTTTTAGTAGGAGGTGCTTTTAACTATCTAGAAAACACGATTACCGAATCAGCCTATTTAAGGCGGAAGCCCAGCGTATGCTGATAGTAATAAGTGGCATGTGCCCAGGTAATTAAATTTTGCCAATGTACTGCATATCGTTAAGCAGGTTGGGCGGTACGTCTTCAATCAATACCAGTGTGATATTGGCATCTCCACTATCGTTGGAGGCAACGCTTTCGCCTAGTGTTGTATTGATGCTATCAGGTGAAAGGTTATACATAGCGCCAGTAAGTGGATCTACGATCAACCAACCAATTAAACCACCAAAGATGATGTTGCCACCAATATACCAGCCGTTAACATTGGAGTTAATCATCATGGTGCGTGATTCATAACCGTCTTTTGAAATTTCAACAGTATAAGTTTTGCCACCGAAGTAGCTGCCATCAGATTTTCTTAACTGAACAGTTGTAGGCGTAGTGGCAGAGTGAACTTGCTGACTACGCTCGTCAGTAATAATTACATTGGCGTTATTAGGTGTGCTGTTAATCGTAATGGATTGTTCTTTATCACCGACGATAGAAGCACAGCCTGACAAAACGCTTAAAGCAGCCATGGCTGATGTAATTTTTAGCTTATTCATTGCGATCCCTTGAGTTGGTAATATTAGAGGCGATATTTTCCGCCTTTACGGTATGAACAGTATTGCTAACTGCCTTCTAAGTAAAATAATCATCAATTTCAATAAAATACTATCTTTCGTAGATAGTTAGTTTGACTAAACGCTACGAGCGCATTCTTAAGCCACCTGTTTACCTAATAAATAAATTCGATAATAAAGTGTGATTATCGAATTCTCTAAATAGATTTTATCTAGTTTTGTAAATTGCCACAAAGAAGGATTAGTGATCTTAGTAATTTTGAAGCCGGTAATCTACACATTTATAAAAATTAATTCAACATAAATGACAATTTAGGTGTTCGGTTGTTTTCATCCTTACTAGATGAAAATGATAAGTTTTGTAAGAAATAACTTACAATTAATTTTATGTGTTTGTCTCGTAAAGCAATATCTTAGGTCGTTATAGAATTTCTTGGCTATTTTGGTCATTGTTTAAAGATAAATCTAACTGGCGTTTTGCCCTTGAGCGCTCTAGTACTGCAGTCGTAACTGAGTGAACTACACTTTATGTGATGGGCATCAAGATAGTCCCTTGGTGAAAAATGTATGATGCATGAGTTGTGTCTCCCTATTTCAGCATTGATGGATGATCTGGCTGCTCGGTTAGGCCCACTCTTTCCTCGTTCAAAGACGCGTGATTGTGCCGTCCGCTGCATCAAGGGGTTACTCAGTCAGTGCGAACGTAAAAACGGTTGGCATCTTGCTGAATGGGCCGGGGATGCTACACCCGATAGTGTGCAATATCTTCTAGACCAGGCGCGCTGGGATGAGGCGGCGCACGCGATATTCTTCGGCAATGTGTGATTGAGACATTGGGTGCTAGTGACGGTGTTCTCGTGCTTGATGAAACCGGTTTTATTAAAAAAGGGCAGCACTCAGCCGGTGTGCAGCGCCAGTATAGTGGCACCTCCGGTCGTATCGAGAATAGCCAGATTGGCGTTTTTCTTCTATATGCTAGCCAGGCAAGCCATTCATTTCTGGATAGTGCTCTCTACCTGCCCAAATCCTGGATACAGGATCGCGAACGTTGTTGGCGTGCCGGTATCCCGGATGACGTAGGGTTTGCCAGCAAACCTGAACTCGCGCGCCGGATGCTTGAGCAAGCGCTGAATCAAGGAATTCCCGCTGCCTGGGTCACTGGGGATAGCTTTTATGGGGGTGGCAGGAGCCTGCGCCTTTGGTTTGAAGAGCAATAACAGCCCTTTGTGTTGGAAGTGACCTGTACCTATATTCAAGATTACGCGTTCATTAACCTACTGTTGCACCTAGCGTTGGAGATCTCCATGCTATGCCGTGAGCTACACAATCACTAAATAAAATACTTGTCAGTTTAATAAATGGAGAAATAAAAAAATGTCCAAGGGGACTTTGGTTTCAACATTAGCTGTTCTCGCCTGCCTTACTGGGTGCGCTTCTGTTTCTTCGTCGTCAGCACCAGCTATCTCTCAAGAAAATTGGACGACTGACCCAGTATATGTAACAACGTCTACCGTTCCAACGAACATTGGATATGAGGTGGTCGGTCACGTAAAAGCAAATGCAAGAACTGGATACGATAGCGTTGAAACTCTATATCCACTTCTAGTTCAAGAGGCAAGAAAAGTAGGAGCAAATGCGGTAGTGGGGGTAAAAGGAGGGAGGTCGCCCTCTGCATTTTCGTGGGCTGCACCGTTTACGAGTGGAACAGCAATAAGAATTGATAATGTAGAGAAGCTGGAAAAATACGACGGTAAATACTACTAATAGTTCGCAGTTGATTGATGCTCGTCTTGTAAATATGCTGCAGGGATACAGAAGCAACCTTTGCCTTGTTGGTGTAGGCCGTGGGTGTTAAAAGCAATGCCAAGTGCATCACGCGCTTAGAATTAAAGCTGAAAACTAGGACGTGACCAACAAAAAACGGTCACTTGCTGCAATAGCTAAGTGGCCGTTTTTAATAGTGTTCTTGGTCGGAATAGCAGGATTCGAACCTACGACCTCTGCCTCCCGAAGGCAGCGCTCTACCAAGCTGAGCTATATTCCGAACGTTGTTGAGCAGTGCTCAACAACGGGGCGAATCTTACACAGTTAGGGACTTTTTATCAAGCCCCGGTACCGCTGGAATGCGAATTTTATGCTTGCCGATCAACGGCCAGACGGGCGAGCTGGGCCATGCTGTCGCGGTAAGGGCTGGGCGGAAGGAACTCTAATTGCGCCAGTGCTTTATCGGCCATCTCGTCGGCGCGCTTACGCGTGTACTCAAGCGCGCCTGTGGCGTGAATAATCGTCAGCACTTCATCCAGCTGCTCCAGGCCGCCTTTACGGATCACCTGGCGAATCAGCTTGGCCTGTTCTGGGGTGCCCTGCTCCATGGCGTGAATCAGCGGCAGGGTGGGCTTGCCTTCGGCCAGGTCATCGCCGACGTTTTTACCCATGGCGTCTGCATCGCCCTGATAGTCCAGCAGGTCATCAATCAACTGGAAGGCAAGGCCGAGGTAACGGCCGTAAAGCTTGAGCGCCTGCTCTTGTTCAGGCGTGGCGTCGGCAAGCACGGCGCCGCTGTGGGTGGCGGCTTCGAACAGCATGGCGGTTTTACCTTGAATGGTTTCAAAGTAATCCGCTTCAGAAATACTCGGGTTGCCAATATTGGTCAGTTGCAGCACTTCGCCTTCGGCAATGGTGCAGGTGGCGCTGGAGAGAATCGCCATGATCTGCATCGACCCAACATCGACCATCAGCTGAAACGAGCGTGAATAGAGAAAGTCACCGACCAAGATAGACGGCGCGTTACCCCAGGCATCGTTGGCGGTTTTTTTGCCGCGCCGCAGATGCGACTCATCCACCACGTCGTCGTGGAGCAACGTCGAGGTGTGCATAAACTCGATCAGCGTGGCCAGAGTGATGTGCTTGTCACCCTGGTAGCCCAGCGAGCGGGCTGCCAGCAGAACCAGCATTGGCCGCAAGCGTTTGCCGCCGCTTTCAATAATGTACTGGCTAATGGTTTCGACGAGCGGGACTTTCGAGGTGAGCTGCTCAACGATCGTCCGGTTGACGGCTTCAAAGTCATCTGCCACCACGGCGTGCAGCGGTGAGGGCGTTGGGCTGGCAGTCGGGGGTGGGGAGACGTTGGCGGTCATGGGTTCCGTTCATCGCGGCAGGTGGAAAGGACTAAATTGAAGTCATGCTATGGGGCTGCCGGGAAAGCGTCAAGGCGCGTTCAAGGCATGGTGCGTACAGCAGATAATAAACATCAATTGACAACGGCCAGTAGTCTTGTGGTAGAGAGCGATTGTCGTTATAATCCGCGACCCACTCATCATGCTCCCTGTCAGATGGCTGCCAAAAGGGGCGCCACTCGCAGCAGGTTGATAAGAGCACGACTCGAAAGAGCGTAAGTGATGAGCGCTGGTTATGCAGGGCATAGCCGCATTAACGACAAGTCCGGAGAGCGACATGTACGCAATTATCAAGAGCGGTGGCAAACAGTACCGCGTTCAAGAAGGCCAGACCCTCAAGCTTGAGAAAATCGAAGTCGCTACCGGCGAAACGATTGAGTTTGATGAAGTGCTGCTGGTTGCAGATGGCGATGATTTCAACATCGGCGCGCCGCTGATCAGTGGTGCCAAGGTTTCCGCTGAGATCGTTTCTCACGGTCGTGGCGACAAGGTAACCATCATCAAATTCCGTCGCCGTAAGCACAGCATGAAGCGTCAGGGCCACCGTCAGTGGTTCACTGAAGTCAAAATTACTGGAATTTCCGCGTAAGCGGTTCATTCCCTGAAAGGAGAATTTTGCAATGGCACATAAAAAGGCAGCCGGCTCCACGCGTAACGGTCGCGATTCCGAATCCAAACGCCTCGGTGTTAAGCTTTTCGGTGGCCAAGCAGCGAACGCCGGTAGCATCATCGTTCGTCAGCGCGGCACGCGTTTCCACGCGGGTACTGGCGTTGGCTTAGGTCGTGATCACACTTTGTTCGCACTGAACGAAGGCTTTGTGAAGTTTGAGACCAAAGGCCCGAAAAACCGCAAATTCGTTAGCATCGTTTCTGAATAAGCAACTCAGGTTGCGTAGAGCGTAGTTAATGAAAAAAAGCCCCGCTATGGCGGGGCTTTTTTGTCTGTTTAAGTCCTCTTGTTCTACTCACGGAAACAAGGGGGTTGCATATAGGGCGGCGAAAGCGGCCGGGAGAATCTATGCAGTTCGTCGATGAAGCCTCGATTATTGTTGAGGCGGGAAAAGGCGGCAATGGCTGTCTGAGCTTTCGCCGCGAAAAATATGTACCGAAAGGTGGCCCCGATGGTGGTGACGGTGGTCATGGAGGCAGCGTTTACCTGATTGGTGACGACTCGCTCAATACGCTGGTCGACTTCAAGTTTCAGCGTTTCTACAAGGCTGAAAACGGCCAGGGCGGCATGGGCCGTCAGATGAGCGGTAAAGCCGGTGAAGATTTACACGTTAAGGTCCCGGTAGGCACCACCGTTGTGGACGTTGATACGCTGGAAGTCATCGCGGATGTCACCGAAATTGGCCAGGTAGTACTGGTGGCTGAAGGCGGCCGTCGTGGGTTGGGTAACATCCACTTCAAGTCGTCTACCAACCGTGCGCCGCGACGCACCACGCCAGGTACCGAAGGCGACCGACGTAATCTTCGTCTTGAAATGAAAGTCATGGCGGATGTTGGCCTGTTGGGCATGCCCAATGCAGGTAAATCCACCCTGATTCGCTCGGTCTCAGCGGCCAAGCCTAAAGTGGCTAATTACCCGTTTACCACCCTGGTGCCGAACCTGGGGGTGGTGAAGCTGGGGATGCACGAACACTTTGTGATGGCGGACGTACCGGGGCTGATCGAAGGTGCTTCTGACGGTGCTGGCCTGGGGCTGCGCTTTCTAAAGCACCTGACCCGTACGCGCCTGCTGTTTCATGTCGTGGATGTGGCACCCTTTGATGAGTCTGACCCGGTAGAAGCCGCCCAGGCTATTGTTCATGAGCTTGGCCAGTTCTCTCCGGCGCTTTCCGAGCGCCCGCGCTGGCTGGTGTTGAACAAATTTGATCTGCTGCCGGAAGATGAGCGTGAAGAACGCGCTCAAGCGATCATTGACGCGCTTGGCTGGGAAGGCCCGGTGTTCCGCATCTCGGCGATTAGCAGTGAAGGCACGGACAAGCTGGTTCAGGCCGCGTACCGCTGGCTGACCGAGCAGCGTCGCCTTGAGAACGAAGATGAAGACGCGCTGGCTCGCGAGCAGGAAATGCGTCGCCGTATGGAAGAAGAGTCGGTAGCCCGCATCGAAGAGCGTCTGGGGCGTCGTCGTAAGCGGCCTGATGACGAAGACGACGAAGATTTCGATGACGATGATTACGACGTTGAGGTCGAATACGCGCCCTGATGAAATATGCGGGCGTGCTTGCTCAATGTGCTAGCGCTTAGCGGTCAACGTACTTAATAACGTGCCTGATAAGGTAGAAACGGATGGAGAGTCATGAGCTGGGGGGCGGCCGCCGTGCGCTAAGCCGCGCTCGCCGAGTGGTGGTTAAGATTGGCAGTGCGCTACTGACCAATGACGGGCGTGGCCTGGATGAAGCGGCCATTGGCGGCTGGGTTGACCAGGTGGCCGAGCTGCATCAGCAGGGTATCGAAGTGGTGCTGGTGTCCTCTGGTGCCGTCGCGGCCGGCATGGTGCGCTTAGGCTGGCAGGCACGCCCAAGTGCGGTGCATGAACTGCAGGCCGCGGCGGCCGTGGGTCAAAACGGCCTTACCCAGTGCTATGAGCAGCATTTTGCCCGCCACGATATGCTCACGGCGCAGATTCTGCTGACGCATGACGATCTCTCCAACCGCAAGCGCTACCTGAATGCGCTATCGGCCCTGCGCACGCTGGTGGAAATGCGCGTGGTTCCCGTGATCAACGAAAACGACACGGTGGTCACCGATGAAATCCGCTTTGGCGATAACGACACGCTGGGTGCTTTGGTGGCCAACCTGCTGGAAGCCGATGCGTTATTGCTGCTTACCGACCAGGAAGGCCTGTTCGACGCCGACCCGCGCCATAACCCTGATGCCCAGATGATTGCCGAAGGGCGTGCCGATGACCCACGTCTTGCCGCCGTGGCTGGTAGTGGTGGGGCGCTGGGACGTGGCGGCATGAGCACCAAGGTGCGTGCGGCCAAGCTTGCCGCGCGTTCGGGTGCGGTGACGGTGATTGCCAGCGGCCGTCAGCCTGAGGTTATTACTCGCATTATGAGCGGCGAGGCGCTAGGCACGTTACTTCACCCTGAGCAGGCGCCTATGGCGGCGCGTAAGCGTTGGCTGGCGGGCCAGCTGCAGGTGCGCGGCACGCTGGTGCTGGATGCCGGGGCGATAAAAGTCCTGCGTGAAAAAGGCTCCAGCCTGCTGCCGGTGGGTGTGCGTGACGTTAAAGGGGTGTTCAAGCGTGGCGATATGGTGGTCTGCGTTGATGAGCAGGGCACCCCCGTCGCCAAGGGCCTGGTCAATTACGGTGTTGAGGAAGCACGCCTGTTAGTCGGGCAGCCCAGCCACCAGATCGAAGCGATTCTAGGCTACGTAGAAGCCCATGAGCTTATTCACCGCGATAACCTCGTGGTGATCTAGCGCAAGCGCGCTTTAGCTGAAAATAGGCAATACAAAACGCCGTTTACTGTGATCAGTAAGCGGCGTTTTTATATGGACCGTTATTGCATACGTGACGGTAGCGGTACTTGGCGGGGCCAGCTATTGGGTACGATAAACACCCGTTCAACACGCTGCTGATGGGGCATATACAGCATCACCTGCTGCGGCCCGTACTGCTCAATCAAGCGCTCTACGCCCGGCATTACTGCGGCGATTGGCTCAAAATCCTCAACTTTGGGCGGCGCTAACCAGTGAGGCTTACGCAGCCAGGCCATACGTATCGGTGTGGCTAAGCTCTCCATTGAGTTCTCCATCGAGCAATCCACCAAGCTATCTACAAGCGCGGGCCAGTCACGTAAAAAGCACCATAAGCCCCGCCGGTGGTTAAGCGTTGCCCCTTGAGGGGCGAGCAATGGCGTATGCCAGGGATAAAACAGCACGCCGGGCATGGCGATGCGATGGGTAAGAAACTCACCCACATTGAGTGAATAAGGCATCGTGTCGCGGGGGGTTAACCAGTGTGCAAGCGTGGCAAGCGCCAGCGGCGTTGTGGAAAGCGGCAGCTGGTGGCGGCGCAAGTGGGCGCATTTCAACGCCAGGCTATCCAGCCCTCCCGGGCCAATCCAGCGGTCTAGGCTGTTCGCCGGTCCATGACCGTCAGGCAAGCCGAGATAGAACTTGATGGCGACTTCCAAGTGCACCGGCGCCGGATTATCGCGCGTGCGGTAGACCATATCCAGCTCGCCCAGCGTGATGCGCTTATGATAAATCCGCACGTTCTTGGCGAGCAGGCGCGTATTGGGGGCGGTGTCTAACAGAAGATGCCACAGCCGTTCATGATAATGCCCCATGCGCGTTGCCTGCTGATGGCTGACCGCCGCAAGCGATGCGGGAGTAAGCGCCGAAAGCCAAGCGGTTAAATGGCGCTCTAAACCTAGTTCGTGAAGCGTCGGGCGCCCGCCATCGGGAATGGGGGGCGGCAGTTCAATAAGGTCAGGCGTGAGCGCAAGCCATGCCAGATCACAGAGTACGGGCGGCCCTGACGACGGCAGTTCTGACGACGGATAGCGTTCGCGGCAAACGCCTTCAGCAGGCGGGGCATTCAGCAAGAAGTTCTCCTTTGAAGGTGGTGCTCTTAACTGGCGCTGAGCTGCTACGCTTTCCTATACAGCGACATTAGCGTGATAACCGCCACCCGCCAAGGAAAGGAGCGTGCTGAATGGGCAAGACCAAATCGAAAAAGGCCAAAGCGAAAGACAAAAACGCCTCGAAGAGCCAGGCACAGAAGACCGCCCCGCAAGCATTAACGCCGCAAACCGGCGCATCGCTGTTTGAAGATGCGCGTTCGCGTCTTGAAGATGTTTTCAGGGAGCTGGACATTCACCCTGACGCCCAGGCGCGCTTAATGCAGCCGAGCCTGTCGCTTCAGGTAAGCGTTCCTGTGCGTATGGATGATGGCAGCTTAAAAGCGTTTCCCGCGTGGCGGGTGCAGTACGATACAAGCCTCGGTCCCGCCAAAGGCGGTGTACGCTTTCACCCCGATGTTAACCAGCATGAAGTTACTACGCTAAGTTTTTGGATGGCGGTCAAGTGCGCGGTGGTGGGGCTGCCTTATGGTGGCGGCAAAGGGGGCGTTCAGGTCGATGCCAAGGCGCTTTCGGCGCTTGAGCGCGAGCGTTTAGCGCGAGGTTATATTCGAGCGATTGCCGATATCATGGGGCCTGACCGCGATATCCCCGCGCCGGACGTTAACACCGATGCCATTGTCATGGGTTGGATGATCGATGAGTACGAACATATCGTGCGTGCCCATGCGCCCGCAGCGATAACGGGAAAACCGCTGCCGCTGGGCGGCTCGCCTGGACGCGTTTCGGCGACCGGCCGAGGGGCACTAAAAGTGTTGGATCTATGGGCCGAGCAGAATGAGCGTGAACCTCAGGAAACGATTGTGGCCGTGCAGGGGTTTGGCAACGCCGCGTACCATTTTGCCCGTTTAGCCAGTGAGCGGGGCTATAAGATCGTTGGGCTTTCCGACTCAAGCGGCGCTATCTACAGCGCTGACGGTCTGGACGTTGCGGCGGCTAAACAGGACAAAGACCAGCACGGCCAGCTGGCCAAAAGTCAGGCCGGTACGCAAATCAGCGGGGAGGAGCTACTGGCGTTGGAGGTGGATGTCTTAGTGCTCGCCGCGCTGGAAAACCAGATCCATTGTGACAACGTCGAGGCAGTACAAGCGGGGGCAATTCTGGAAATCGCCAACGGGCCGCTCACAAGCGACGCTGACGCTGCATTAGCCAAGCGCGATATCCCGGTATTACCCGATGTGCTGGCCAATACGGGCGGGGTGATCGTTAGCTACTTTGAGTGGCTGCAAAACCGGGGGGGGGAAACCTGGAGCGAAGAGGATGTGAACCAGCGTCTGGATGCGCGGCTAATCAGTGAAGCGAAGAGCGTCTTGATCCGCGCCGAGCAGGAAAATATTACCTATCGGCAGGCCGCTTATCGTCAGGGCATTGAGCGTATTGCCGATGCCCTTATGGCGCGCGGTAACTGTCTGGATTGCCGTTAAGCGCAGGCAAACGAAAGCGGGCGCCCAAAGGGAACCCGCTTAACGATTAGCTAACTGTTTTTAATAACTATTTTTTAATCACGGTTATTTAATCACAGTTATTTAATCACGGTCGATCTGGGTAACCTCAGAAGAGCCCTGACGTACGCTGATTTCAAGCTCACGGCCGCTTTCGTCACGCCCTTCGATATCGATGATGCCGCTTTTATCGATATCCAGGTCTTCAAACTCGACCATGCCTTCCTGAGCCGCTACCTCCAGTGCCTGACGGATATCGTCTTCGCTCATTCCCCATGCACCGGTAATTAAACGCTCACGCTTCTCTTGTAGCGTTTCACCGTTATCGAGCGAAAACTCAATGTCGGCATACCACTCATCGTCCAGCCAGCCTTCTACCTCAGCACGGCCACGGCTTTTAATACTAATTTCCTCATAATGACTGAACCCGTACTCTGAGGCGTGGGTTAAGACGTCATCAATGCGATCCATGGGCAGCGAGTCTGCCTGAGCACTACCTGCCGCCGCAGCGAAGAGTAGGGCAGAAGTCGGGATCAACAGCATTTTCTTCATGGCGTTCATGGCAAAATCCTTCTCTAGTCTTTAAATACTTCTCTAGTCTTTAACTACTTCTTCAGTCGTTAACTGCTTTAGGCAAGTAATGGCATTTCGTGAATGTGACAGAGTATTTATAGCACCCCGCTTATTTCCCTAGACTGAACAAGCCGTTCATCTGGCATTCATGTTGCCTTTGGCATCCTTGTCCTATGAAAGCACTTGCGCGTTTTGACATATTACTCAAGCAATCCCGCCAGCACCTGATGTCGTTTATCGGTGGCGGGGCGCTCTCGGCTGCGCTGCTTTCGGGTAGCGCCGTGGGCGATCAGCACTGGGAAGCGCTGCATGGCGAAGTGCGGCGTGGCGATGTAGTGTCGTTAGAAAGCATACTGGACTGGCTGGACGCGCATTATATCGGTGAGGTATTAGAGGTAGAAGTTGAGCGTGAAAAAGGCGCGGTCGAGTATGAAATAAAAATGCTGGGCCCTCAAAATCAGGTGGTAGAGTTTGAATTTGATGGTCACAGCGGTCAGCTGATGTCGATTGAGGGCGTGCGTATCAACGAAATGCGCCGCCCCTGAATCTGTCAAATCCTGAGCCTGTCAAATCAAGCCCGCATAAGGCATATAACATGAAGTGTTTACTGGTAGAGGATGACCAGGCGTTGGCGCGCGAGCTTAGCCAGGCACTGCGCGATGGTGACTGGCTGGTTGAGCATGCAGAAAACGGCCAGGAGGCCGACTTTCTAGTGCGCACGGAAACCTACGATACGTTGATTCTTGACGTAGGCCTGCCCGATGGCGACGGCACCCGCTGGCTCGCCTCCTGGCGTGAAGATGGTATCGATCTGCCGGTGCTTATATTAACCGCCCGCGAGCGCTGGGCCGATAAAGCCGCCGGTTTTACTGCTGGGGCAGATGACTATGTCACCAAGCCTTTTGAATCCGCTGAAGTATTGTTTCGCCTGCGTGCCTTGGTGCGCCGCAGTCACGGCCATTCGCACCCGGTGCTTAAAGTCGGCGAAATAAGCCTGGATACCCACACCCAACATGTCACGCTGGCGGGAAGGCCGGTTGGGCTAACCGCCCAGGAAACGCGTCTGCTGAGCTATTTAATGCACGCCGCGCCGCGTGTGGTTAGTCGCATTGAGCTTTCTGAACACGTTTACGACCGCGATCATGAGCCTGATTCAAACGTTATCGATGTACAGATAAGTCGGCTGCGCCGTAAGTTGGGTGCCTGGCGGTTTGCCACGCTTCGAGGGTTGGGCTACCGCCTGTTGGCTGAAGCGCCAGACGATCAATGAGTAAGCCTGCGCCCTCATGGCGAACCCGCTGGTCGGGCCGCTCGATTAGCCTGCGGTTGCTGCTCGCTGTTTTACTGATGATTGGGATTGCCCTGCCGGTGGCGGGCACGCTGTTGTCACACCACTATCGAAAGGCCGCGACGGAGTCTTTTGACGAGCGACTTGAAGCCACTCTAAATGTGATAATTGCAGGCGTTGCCTTTGATCCTTTCACTCAACAGCTGCGCTATGAGCGGGCGCTGGGTGACCCACGCTTTGATCAGGTGTTTTCAGGCTGGTACTGGCAGATTACCGACCAGCAGGGGCATTCTGTTACCTCGCGCTCGCTGTGGGATCAGCGTCTGCCGGTAACCGATGATGAAAAAACCAGCGGTCGTGAAGTGACGGGCCCGCGGGAACAATCACTGCGCGTGGTGGAGCGCGATATCTATCTGGCGCCATTAGAAGCACCGCTACATGTTAGTGTCGGCGCTCGGAATGACGAGCTGGTCAGCGATATGCACGAGTTCCAGCGTTTGCTGTGGCTGGGGCTGCTGGGCCTGGGCGCGCTGCTGCTGGGCGTACTCGGCTTGCAAGTGCGTTGGGGGCTTGCGCCGCTACGGCGTATGCAGGCTAATTTAAAAGATGTCGAGCAGGGGCGGGCCGAGCAGCTAGCCGTTGATCTTCCTGATGAGCTTGCCACGCTCGCGGCTTCCATGAACGCCGTATTGGCGCGTGACCAGCGGCTGATCGAGCGAGGGCGGCATACGGCCGGCAATTTGGCCCATGCGCTGAAAACCCCGTTAAGCGTGATGCGCCTGTTGGTACGCCAACTGCCCGAAGAGCGCCGGAGCGCCTGGGATGTCGAATTAACCCGCGTGGACAGCGCCGTGCGGCATCACTTGGCGCGGGCCTCGGCCGCTGGTGAAGGTGGGCGTTTTGCGCCGATTGATGTGTATGGCACGCTTTCTCCCTTATTGAGTGGCCTGGGTCGGCTTGCGCAGCGGCGCAATATTACCTTACAGCAATGCTGGGAAAGTCAGCCGCGAGTGCATATGGACACTCAGGATATTCAGGAGCTTATCGGTAACCTGCTGGATAATGCGCTACGCTGGGCAAGCCACGAGGTAACGCTTGAGGTGCAGGCAGTGGATTTGACCCTTCAACTGACCGTGAGCGATGACGGCCCCGGTATGACGGAAGCCGAGTGCCAGGAAGCGGTTCAGCGCGGCAAGCGTTTGGATGAGCAGCGCTCACAAAGCGGTCTGGGCCTGGCAATCGTGGCAGATCTCGTCACTCTCTACCAAGGTGACATGCAACTTCAACGCGCCGAGGCGGGAGGGTTAAAGGTATCTATCGAACTTCCTGTGATAGCCCGTGGTTAACAACCCGTGGTTAATAAAGAGCAAACGCTATGACCGCTGTGGATAATGCACTGCCTGGTGTACTGGTGGGCCCGCTGCTGCGGCGTATTAGCCCTACACGCCTGGTAATGTGGCTGGTTGCCTCGCGCCCACTGGCGATGTCGTTGGTGCTGCGCCCCGGGGATCGCGACGAGCAGCGGTTTAATGTTAACGATCACCACCAGCGCTTGCCCATTGGCCGACACGCTTTTATCTATCTGATCGATGTTCGCTTACCTCAGGCGTTGCCCACCGACGAACGCATAGAGTACGACCTGCGTATCCAAACGACGCAAGGCGAATGGCAGGCCCTGCCCGACTGGGCGCCCTGGCTATGTTATGAAGGCGCGGCCTATCCGGCATTCGTCATCGCCTCGCGCCATCATCGGCTAATGCACGGCTCGTGCCGTAAACCCCACCATGCCAGCGCCGATGGGCTCGTGCGCGCTGACCAATTTCTATCCGAAAGGCAGCAAGCGCCTACCGAATGGCCAGCGTGGCTGCTGATGACCGGCGACCAGGTCTATGTCGATGATGTGGCAGGCCCCATGCTGCGCGCCGCGCATACCTTGATTGAGCGCTTGGGGTTGGTAGACGAGCTGCTTGAGGGGGCGACGGTCAAGGACAGCCAGGCGCTTTACGCTGCCCCTGAAAGTTACTACCAGCGTGAAGCTTTACTACCTGATATCAACAGTAATGTGGCCCTGCGCGAACGCTTTTTTGGCGGGGTGAAGAAACCGGTATTCACCTCGGCCAATGCGTCTAATCATTTGATGACGCTGGCGGAAATGCTCGCCATGTATTGCCTTGTCTGGTCGCCGGTTCCCTGGCAGATCATGACGCCTGATGAGCCTGCCCTTAACGCCAAGGATGCCGAGAACTACCGGCAGGAGCAGGCCATTGTGGAGGACTTTGTGGCAGGCTTGCCGCAGTGCGCAAGGCTTTTGGCCCATCTGCCCAGCCTGATGATTTTTGACGACCACGATGTCACCGACGACTGGAACCTGACCGCCGAGTGGGAGCGCTGCGCTTACGGCCATCCGTTTTCAAAACGCATTATTGGCAACGCGTTGGTGGCCTATTTGCTGTGTCAGGGGTGGGGCAATGCACCGGATAAGCTCAATCCGCTGATCGAGCAGGCGACTGAATTACTGACTGAGACAGGACCGCTTTCGATTAGTCAGCAGGATGCGTTGATCGAGAGATTATTGCGTTTTCAGGGCTGGGAATTTCAGGTGCCCGGCACGCCCGCCTTGATTGTGCTGGATACCCGTACTCGTCGCTGGCGCAGCGAGCGTAGCCCCAAGCATCCTTCCGGCTTAATGGATTGGGAGGCGCTCATGGAAATGCAGCAGGCCCTGCTGGGTTGTAAAAGCGCCGTGATTGTCTCGCCGGCGCCCATGTTTGGGGTAAAGCTGATTGAGGGCGTTCAAAAGCTGTTTACCTGGGTGGGTAAACCGTTGGTGGTGGATGCCGAAAACTGGATGGCCCACCGCGGGGCGGCCAACGTGCTGCTGCAAATCTGGCGACACTCAAAAACGCCGGGCAACTACGTGATTCTGTCTGGCGATGTGCACTACTCGTTTGCTTACGACATTATTGTGCGCCGCCAAAAGCAAGCGCCGCATTTATGGCAGGTGACCTCCAGCGGCATCAAGAATACCTTCCCGGTTCAGCTGTTAAACACTTTTGACCGGCTTAACCGCTGGCTTTACGCGCCCTGGTCGCCGCTTAACTGGTTTACCAAGCGCCGTAAGCTGAGTATTCATCCCCGCGACCCCAGTGGAGCCAGTGCCGGGGAACGGCTCTGGAATGCCAGCGGCATTGGCTTGGTAACCCTGGATGATGAAGGCCGCCCGGTAGATATTCGCCAGCTAGATGTCAATGGCAATGATGTCGTCTTCCCACCCCCCGATGATTTACAGCAGTAAGGCTATCGATAGCCTGCTAGTAGTCATACAAACGTCATAAAAATGTCGCACGCTGGCGGATAAGACAGCCCGCGTTAAAAGCCTTTCTTAACACCCCCTAAGGTCGATATTAAATTTTGATTATGCTCGCTCCTGTGGGCCGTTTTAATGACGCTGCTATACGAACTGTCTTTAACGACCGTCCTTAACAACAGTTTTAGTAACAGTCTTTATAAACAAATAGCCCTCATGACTTTTGATAAGGCAACCCACATATGACCGCTCAAGAAGCACACTGGCTTAATCGCATTATTGAAGCAGAAGATCTGCATGTGTTGTTTCAACCCATCGTGGATGCGAGCCAACAGGCCATTTATGGCTATGAAGCGCTGATTCGCGGGCCTGAAACGTCGCCGCTTCATTCGCCGCTGCGCCTGTTTGATGTGGCCATGCAGGCGGGACTTTTAGTTGAGCTGGATCTGCTGTGCAGGCGGTTGGCCATTCGCCGCTTTGCCGCGCTTGAGCTTCCCGGGCTGTTGTTTTTAAACGTCATGCCGCTGACCATTGTTGAGCGCGATTTTGAGGAAGGGCTAACGCTAGGGTTTATCCGCGAAAGCGGGCTGCCGCCTGAGCGGGTGGTCATCGAGCTTACCGAGCACGTGCCGATTCACGATTACGAGTTAATGCGCCAAGCGGTCGATCACTACCGCGATATGGGGTTTAAGGTGGCACTTGATGACCTAGGGGCAGGGCATTCAAGCTTGCGCCACTGGTCGGAGCTGCGCCCTGATTTCGTCAAGCTCGACCGGCACTTTATTTCAGGTATCGATCAGGAGCCCGCCAAGCGGGAGTTTTTACGCTCGATACTAGACGTGGCGCGTAGCCTCGACTGCCAACTGATTGCTGAAGGGGTGGAAACCGCGGCTGAACATCTCTGCCTGTGGGAGCTGGACCGCAGCTTGGCGCTTCTTCAGGGGTTCTACTTTGCCCGCCCAAGCTTTGAGCCGCCGTTGCAGCTACATACCCTGCTGCCGGCCACTCACCAGCTAACCAGTCCTGCCGGGCGCTCGGCACGTTCTATTTTTCGCATGATTGAGGCCGTCTCGCCCGACTGTTCGGTACCTATATTGGCCGAGCGGTTTAGAAATAACACCGGCTTGCGCTGTGTCGCGGTAGTAGATGCTGGCAAACCTATCGCGGTGGTACGCCGTAACGCCTTTTTAACCCTGTTCACCAACCCGTATAGCCATTCGCTCTATTCCAAGCGCCGCGTCTGGGACATCGCGGATGCCAATCCATTGATAGCCCATGCGGATACCCCGCTTGAAGTATTGAGCCAGCAGTTAACCGACAGTCACGATATCGAACAGGAGGACTTCGTGATTGTGGATGCCAATGGTGACTATCTGGGGATGGGCAGCATTATTGATTTGCTGCGTGAGATTACTGCTATACAGGTGCGTCAGGCACGCCATGCCAACCCGCTCACCGGACTTCCGGGTAACATATTAATTAATGAAACACTGACCAACTATCTTGCCGCCGAGCCGGGCTTTGCCGCGGCCTATGTTGATTTGGATAACTTCAAGGCGTTTAACGATGCCTACGGCTATGCGCGTGGCGACCATGTCATTATTGCCTTATCCCGTTTGCTTCAGGCCCAGGTAGACAACGCGGGCGGCTTTATCGGTCACATTGGCGGCGATGATTTTATGATGCTGCTGCCGTTAAGCCATTGGGAAAACGTATGTCAGCAAATCCTGGACTCGTTTGAAGTGATGGCTCCGGGTTTTTATGAGGACAGCGACCGTGAACAAGGTGGCATCTCGATTGAAAACCGCCAGGGCAGCGTAAGCTTTTTTCCTTTTGTGAGCGTCTCTGTCGCCGTTAAGCCGGTTATCGACCCCGCCGTCTGCAAAGCGCTGGACATTGCCGCGCAGCTTTCAGAGTTAAAGCATCAGGCTAAGAAGATCGTAGGTAACAGTATGTTTGTGGAGCGTCGTACCTGCTAATTCAAGGCGCTTTGATCTCTATTGGTTTTTTTCTGATGCGTCATTAATTAGTCATTAGAGTGTCTTAGGGTTGTCATCTAGTGTCGGCAGGATAGCGCTATCTTCGAACAACACATTAGGTGACCTATGCACTCTTTGTCTCTGCCCCGCACGTTGATCAGCGCGGCTGTCATCAGTGCTTTTGCTCTGGTAACGGCCAATGCCTCGGCAGATCTTTCTACGCGCTACGTGGATAACGATGGCGATATGGTGGCGGATACGCCGAGCGACGAGTCGCAGTGGGTCGACCCCGATACATTGATTTTTGCCTATACCCCGGTTGAAGACCCGGCGGTTTACGCCGATGTATGGGCTGATTTTCTTGATCACCTAAGTGAAACAACCGGTAAAAAAGTCCAGTTCTTTCCGGTGCAGTCCAACGCTGCTCAGCAGGAAGCCCTGCGCGCTGGTCGTTTGCATGTATCAGGCTTTAACACCGGCGGTGTACCGGTTGCCGTAAACTGCGGCGGTTTCCGTCCGTTTGCCATCATGGCCGCCGATGACGGCAGTTTTGGTTACGAGATGGAAATTATCACCTACCCAGACAGCGGCATTGCATCGGTCGAAGATCTGGAAGGCCGTCAGCTGGCGTTCACTTCTGAGACGTCCAACTCAGGATTCCGGGCGCCTTCCGCGCTGTTACGCTCTGAATATAGCCTGGAAGCCGATGAAGACTTCGAGACGGCTTTCTCTGGGTCTCACGATAACTCCATTTTAGGTGTGGTAAATAAAGACTATGACGCTGCTGCCATTGCCAACTCGGTAGGCAAGCGCATGATTGCCCGCGGCGTGGTCAATGAAGGCGACTACGACATTATTTATACCTCTGAAACCTTTCCCACCACGGGCTACGGTTTGGCGCATAACCTGAACCCAGAGCTTGCTGAGAAAATTCAGGATGCGTTCTTCAGCTACGACTGGGAAGGCTCTGCGCTGCAGGAAGAGTTTGCTAATTCCGGTGAAGCCCAATTTATCCCTATCACCTACGAAGAGCAGTGGGCGGTTATTCGCACTATCGCTGATGCCAACGGCGTGACGTACGACTGCGACTGAGTCAGCCAATAATTTTTGTAGACATTCGGCCAGGAGGTTAACCCCTTCTGGCCGTTACATTATGTATAAGAGGTAGAACGATGTTGACACTCAGCGGCGTTACCAAGCGTTATCCCACCGGAGATCGTGCGCTCACCGATATCGAACTTACGCTGCCCAAAGGGCAGGTGATGGCGCTGATCGGGCCATCCGGTGCGGGCAAAAGTACGCTGATTCGCTGTGTGAACCGCCTGGTGGAACCTACCCAGGGCAGCATTCGTCTGGACGATGTCGAGCTTACCCGTCTTTCAGGCAACGGGCTGCGCAAGGCGCGCCGCTCAATGGGCATGATTTTCCAGGAGTATGCGCTGGTTGATCGTCTAACGGTCATGGAAAACGTGCTTTCAGGGCGGCTTGGCTATGTGGGCTTCTGGCGCAGCTTTCTGCGCCGTTATCCCCAGGACGCCGTCGCCGAAGCTTTCCGTCTACTTGAGCGGGTAGGCTTGCCTCATGCCATTGATAAGCGCGCCGATGCGTTGTCCGGCGGCCAGCGTCAGCGTGTGGGTATCGCCCGAGCGCTGCTGCAGAGTCCCAAGCTTTTACTGGTGGATGAGCCCACGGCAAGCCTTGACCCCAAAACCTCACGCCAGATTATGCGCCTGATTCGCGAGCTGTGTGCTGAGCGTGAATTGGCGACAATTATCAATATTCATGACGTGGCGCTTGCCCAGCAGTTTGCCGACCGCATTGTGGGCCTCCGGGCCGGTCAGATCGTATTTGATGGCCGCCCCGACGAGCTGACCAGCGATATCCTGACCACTATTTACGGCGAAGAGGATTGGGATACGTCGCCGGAATCAGCGGATGAGCCTGAAAGCGACCCCGCGCCTGCCCAATATGAGCGCCGGGATATTGCTGGCGCCATGGCGAGTGGAGTCGCGCCATGAGTGAGCACGCCGAGGCGTATTTAGAAGCCCGCCAACAGGCGGCCCGCCAAGGACAGTGGCGCAAGTTACCGCTGATCCATCGCCAATGGTTACGCTGGGCTATCGCTTTGGGCGTCGTGGCGTATGTAATTCTGGCGCTTGCCTCTGTTGAGGTTAACTGGGCGCGTGTGGCCGAGGGCGCCAGCCGCGGCCTGCGCTTTATTGGCGCGTTTGCTCAGCCTGATTTTACGAGCCGCAGCGGCGATATCGTCGACGGGCTGATCGAAAGCCTGACCATGACGCTGACGTCCACCGTTATCGGCGTCATGCTGGCCATTCCCGTGGGCCTGGGTGCAGCGCGCAATATTGCGCCGCTGCCGGTTTACGTGGTGTGTCGTAGCATCATTGCCGTATCGCGCACCTTCCAGGAAATCATCATCGCGATTCTATTTGTGGTGATGTTTGGCTTTGGGCCATTGGCCGGGATGTTGACGTTGGCGTTTGCCACCATCGGCTTTATGGCCAAGCTGCTGGCGGAAGATATCGAAGACCTGGACTGGCGTCAGGTGGAAGCCGTTCGGGCGACCGGTGCCAGCTGGTGGCAGACCATGAATCACGCGATTCAGCCGCAAGTCATGCCGCGCCTGATTGGGCTTTCCATGTACCGCCTGGATATCAACTTCCGCGAGTCGTCAGTAATCGGCATTGTCGGCGCCGGCGGTATAGGCGCCACGCTGAACACATCGCTTAGCCGCTATGAGTACGATACCTCGGCCGCCATCCTGCTGGTCATCATCGCCATTGTGCTGCTGTGTGAATACAGCTCAAGCCACGTCCGCCGTTGGACGCAGTAATCCCAGGCTGGGTAATTTTGGAGAACTGATATGCCTGTTTCGACTTCCTCACACGGGATACCTGTCTGGCGGCTGCGTACCACGCGCGCCCAGTGGCTGCAGTTTGGCGCATGGCTTTTGGGAATCAGCCTGTTCCTGCTTTGCTGGAAGGTGATTTCCGATAATACGATGTGGGTGTTTGTGGAAGACGCCGGACGCCAGGGGAGCGATCTTCTCAGCCGGATGATGCCGCCCAAGTGGGAGTATGCCAGCATCCTCTGGAAACCCATGTGGGACACTCTCAATATCGCCACGCTCGGCACGGCGCTGGGTATTGTGATGGCGTTTCCCGTGGCGTTTCTCGCCGCGCGCAACACAACGCCTCATCCACTGGTGCGTAGTCTGGCGCTGATGGTAATTGTCTCATCACGCTCTATCAATTCGCTGATTTGGGCGATGCTTTTGGTCACCATTCTGGGGCCGGGCGTTTTGGCCGGCATTATTGCCATTGCGCTACGTTCGATCGGTTTTGTGGGCAAGCTGCTTTATGAGGCCATTGAAGAAATTCACCCCACGCCCGTTGAAGCGATCAGTGCGACCGGCGCCAGTCGTTTGCAGATCATGAACTACGGCGTTCTACCCCAGGTCATGCCGGCGTTTGCGGGTATCAGCGTTTATCGTTGGGATATCAATATTCGTGAATCCACGGTGCTGGGGCTGGTCGGCGCTGGCGGTATCGGCTTACAGCTCAACGCGTCGATCAACACCCTCGCCTGGAACCAGGTCAGCGTCATTTTTGTGATGATCTTCGCGACGGTGCTGGTTTCCGAGTGGATATCCGCGCGCGTGCGCCATGCGATTATTTAAAGCGGTTTGATGACAAGTCTCTACATGACATGTACCAAATGAAGGAACCCAGGATGCGTTTTCCTGATGCAAGCGTTACGACGATTGATTTATTGCGCCACGGTGAGCCCGTGGGCGGGCGTATGTTGCGCGGCACCACCGACCATCCGCTAAGTGAAACCGGCTGGCAGCAGGTCACTGATGCCGTGATGCGCCATACCGTGGACGGCAGGCCACCCTATGATGCGGTGGTGACGTCACCGTTAATGCGTTGCCGTGAGTTTGCGCTGTGGCTGGGTGAAGAGTTTGAGCTGCCGGTACAGATCGAGGATGACCTTGCTGAGCTGCATCTGGGAAAGTGGGAAGGTAAAACCCACGCAGAGGTATTCAGCGAGGAGGGCACCGCCCCCATGAGCGCCTTCTGGAATAGCCCGGCGACGGTTTCACCACCGCAAGGTGAAGCCATTGACGCCTTTGATCACCGGCTGGCTGAAGTATGGCGCAATCTATTGGCCAATCCGCCCGGCAAGCATGTGCTGGTCGTGGCCCACCTGTTTGTCTGCAACGGCCTGCTGCGCCAGGTACTGGAGCAGCCGTTGGGGCGCGTATTGGCGATGGATTTGCCCTACGCTGCAATGAGCCGTGTGCGCCATGAAAAGCATGCGCTGGGCGAAACCAGTTTTATTGAGTGGATTGGGCGCTAGGTTCTGCCTGAAAAGTGCCTACGCTCGACAATACGGCGTTAAAAATCGGCTCAGAATACTCATTTACAACCTGTAAACTCCGTTTCTTCGCCGATTTTTGCCTTGTCTTGCCTTCGCTCGCCAAATTTTCAGATAGAACCTAGTTACGCTTGGCGGCACCATAAGGTTTGCGCCATGATAAGAGGCGTTGCCACAAGGAGAGTCGCCAATGCCCGTCACGTTGGGAAAACTTACGTTCGTTTTGATGTTGTTAATGTGGCTTTCAGGCTGTGCCAGCCGTGGCACTGACATCACTCAGCTCCCGCCTTCAGGGTCTCAGGAAGGTCTCTCCATGGAGCGTGTATTGATCCTGGCGCATGCGCAGCAGGCTATCGGCACGCCGTATCGTTTTGGCGGCAATACCCCCGATGGCCTGGATTGTTCAGGTCTGGTGGAACTGGCCTATCGCGCCGCCGGTATGCGTGTACCGCGCACCGCTGATGAACAGTTTCGGGCCCTTCCCACGGCCGACACGCCCAAACCCGGCGACCTGCTGTTTTTTGGCGAGCGCAGCAAGGCAACCCATGTGGGCATTTATCGTGGCAATCGACAAATGATTCATGCCCCTGGCAGTGGCCGCGCTGTGGTCAGTGTTCCCCTGGATATCGACTATTGGCAGCAGCGCTTTTTAGGCGCGGCTACGCTTGCGCCTTGACACGCCTGCTATTTTTTAACGTAGCCTCCCAGCCTGTTGCGGTCTAGATTGTCTAGTAGGTGAGGCCGTTTTTTTAATTAACTTTTCTGAGACTAATAAAGTAGTCTTGATGTATAAAAACATCTAATAAGGTCTAG